>JBOHKJ010000184.1:0-4152 GCA_050728975.1 Kiloniellales bacterium
ACCGGGCTGCGACAGGGCGAGCGCGACCAACGATGCGCCGCCGCGCTCTTCGACCTCGGCGAGCAGCTTGACCTCGGGCAAGGGCGACTGGGTGCGAAGCTCGACCAGCCAACTGTTGCCCTCGCGCGTCAGGCGCGGCGTCAGAGCGGCCGGCGCCGAGAGGCGCAGCACGGTCGCGTCCTCCAACGACAGCTGCCGGATCGGCGCCAATTCCGGCGCGTCGCGGGCGAGCGACTTGACGAGATTGGCGGTCACCGCGCGGTCGAAGACCAGCCACAACGAGCCCTGGAAGCGGAACGCCGCCGCGGCAGTCGGGACCGGCCAATCGAAACGCAGACGCTGCGCCGTCGGCGGCGTCGCGCGGCGGCCGGGAAGCGGCGCCTCACCCTCCAGCGCTTTCAGCGGCTCGACGGTGACGGTCAAGCTATCGAGCGGCGGCTGGGGCGCTTGGAGCGCGACCGCAGCGAGCCTGAAAATGCTGGCTCGCGGCAACACCGGCTCGGCCGCCGCGGCCGGCGTAGGCTCCGTCGCTGCCCGCGGCTCGTCGGCGGGCGGGACAACCGGGGCGGCCTTGACGTCCGTCGCGGCCGCGGTAGGCGGCAGGGTTACAGGCGCTGCCGGGGCGGGCGATACTGGGGCGGGCGATACCGGCGCGGGCGATGCAGGAGGCTCGACGGCTACCGCCTGCGTCTCGCCCTGTTGCGGCTCCGGTTGCTTTTTCACTGCGGTCAGCGCCGGCACGGCGGGTTCGCTTTCCGCCACCCCGTCAGCCGCCGGCGTCTCGGCCGTCAGCGGTTCCGGCGCTGACTTTACCTCCGGCGCAGGCTCGGGCTTCGCTTCCAGCTCGGAAACCGGCCGCGCGGCCAGGGCGATCGGCCTCGGCGAGGTGCGCAGTCTCTCTGCCGGTTTCGCCGACGCCGGTTCGTGCTCGGGCGACGGTTGCTGGATATCCGCCTGCTCCGTCTCGGCCCGACCGGTCGCGGTCTCTTCGGGATGCGTGGCTGCGGGCCGGTCGGCACGCGCTGTCATCTCCGCGCCGGGCTTTAGCACATCGAGATAGACCTTGGTGCCGTCGGTGCCGACCCGCAGCTTTGCGTCTTCGGGCACAGTGACGAGCAGATCGACGGCGTCGTCGCGTAGCCTGGCCTCGACCGCCACGACCTGCGACGGCAGGGCGGCCAGCACGCGCGCGAGATCGAGCACGGCCGGGCGGTCGAAGGACAACGTGGCACGATTGCCGTCGCGCGAGAGCTGCCGGCCGACCGGCTCGGTCCAGTCGACGACCAGACGGCTGAAGCCAGGGTGCTCACCCTGGCGCACCAGGATGCGCGGCGGGTCTGCCGCTACCGGCTCGGCTGCCGGGACCGCGCTTGCGAGACAGAGGACGCCGGCTAGGGCGATCAGAATGCGGCGCATCGTCACTGCGGTCCCGCCGACTCATGGATCACTACGTCGACGCGGCGTGCGAGGCTGAGCCGCTGGCTCTCGCCGAGCTCGCTCGACAATTGCGTGAACCGGCCGTCGCCGTAGCCGCGAATCAGGATCGGCAGGTCGTAGCCGCCGGCCTGCAGGAGGCGCGCGAAGGCCTCGGCGCGGGCGAGCGACAGCTCCCAGTTGGAGACGAAGTCGGCGCCGGTCGGACGTGGATCGGCATGGCCGGCTACCTCGATGCGATTGCCGAGCCGCAGTAGCAGGGCAGCGAGCGCCGACGCGGCGGAGCTGGCCTGCTCCCAAGGCGCGTTGGAGCCGGCGTCGAAGAGCAGATCGCCGGGCAGCGACAGCACCAGGCGGTCGTTCTGGCGGCGCAGGATCGCCTGGCCGAGGACCGGATCCGACGGCAGCTGCGCGGCAAGCAGTGTCATCAGATAGTCGAGATCGGTGCCCGGCGATTCCTTCGCGGAGTCCAGCGTCAGCGAGACCTGTGGCGCCGTCACCGGCCGGGCGCTCACGGAGTTGAGATTGAGAGCCAGGCTGTCGACCAGATTCTGCCAGCGCTGCTCCTCGAGTTGCGACATGGCATAGAGCATCACGAAGAATGTGAGCATCAGCGCCACCAGATCGGTGAAAGTCACCATCCAGGCCTGGCTCGCCTCACCCGCTATGCGGAAACCCAGCCGTCGCGCCGGGGGCTGCTCGGGCGCCGGGTCCGCGCTACGCTTGGGATCGACGGCAAGGAAGCTCACCGGCCGCCCTCCGCGATCTCGGCAAAGTCGACAGCCGGTTGCGGGCGCTCGAAGAGGCGAATGACGAATACCAGCGCGTCGCCGCCAGCGGCCCCGCTCCCGGCGTCCTCAGCGGGCACCACCGACACGGCGAGATTGGCAGCCTCGAAGTCGAAGCTGGTGAGCCTGCGCGCCACCAAGCCGACCCTGCCGGCGGCAAGTCCACGCGCGGCAGCCGATTCCGGCTTGTAGAGCAGCTCCAGCTCCAGGTTGCGACGATCGGCTGTGGTTTCGAGCAAAACTCCGGCGACGCGGCGCAGCAAGAGATCGCGGCCCGGCAGAAGCTCGGCCCGTCCGGAAACGAAGAGCGCGCTCGCCGGAAGCGCGAAGCGCATGACGGTCGCGTACTCGGTTTCCTTGCGCTCGATCAGCGGCGTGACGGAGTCGAAAAGGCGCGCCATGCGATCGAGCGCATCCGCCCCGCCGGGGAGCGTTGCCACACCGCCCTCTCCGCCGGCCGGCCCGACCGCGGACTGCGACGGGCCTTGAAAGGTCTGCTTCACGCTTTCCATGACCGCGTGAACCTTCTGGGATTCCAGAGCGGAGAGCCCGTTCAAGAGAATGAAGAAGGCGAGCAGAAGCAGATTCAGGCTCAGCATCGCGATGATGTTCGGATCACCGCGTTCCGGCCCGCCGTCGACAGGATGGCCGGCCATGGTCAGGTCAGCCGAGGCTGGCGAACAGCGCGTCTATGTCTTCCTGACTGGTTGAGTTCTCGGGCAGCTGCGGCCCGCTCATCAGATTTTCGTCGGGACGCGCCGGCTTGCCGGTTGTGGTCGTGGTCTCCGCCGCCGCCTCGCTCTTCGGCGCGGCGGCCGCAGCCTCGTGGCCGAAGGCCACCAGGAGCGCCGTCACTTTCGTTTCGACGTGCTGGAGCGCCTTCACAACCTTGGTGATGCGCTGACCGGTGATGTCCTGAAAATTGCAGGCTTCATAGACTTTGGTGACGGCATCGGAAATCTTTTCGGCGACCTCGCCCTCAAGCCCGCCGGCGAGGCCCTCCAGGACCTCCATCGCCTCGAGGATCGAGTTGGTCGCGGTCTCCGTGGAGCCGACGATCGCCGACAGCTCGTCGGTCGCGGTCGGCAGATGCTCGTTCTTGATGTCGTCGGGCCTGATCTCGGCGATCTCGGCCTTGGCGTTGGTGATGAACTGCGCCAGGGATTCGATCTCGGAGAACAGCTTGACGTTGATCAGCGAGGCATCCCCATGGATCGAGCCCATGACGCTTTGGACGATCTCGAGGATGCTCTTGGGGTCGACCCCGGGCACTTGGGCCGCGAGGGCCTCCAGGGCCGGTCCGAGCTCGCTTTCCCGACTGGCCTCAGGCTTGGACATGCTCTCGCCCTTCACTGCAACCTCGGCGCGGGAATAAAATCAAAAGTTGCCGAGGACGCTGGTGAGCTTGCCCTTGAGCGTGGCGGCGTTGAACGGCTTGACGATGTAGTTGCTGACGCCGGCTTCCTTGGCGGCGACCACGTTCTCGGTCTTGCTTTCGGCCGTGATCATGATGAAGGGCGTAGTCTTCAGCTGAGTGTCCGCGCGCACTTCCTTCAGAAGCTGAAGGCCGCTCATCGGCTCCATGTTCCAGTCGGAGATGACGAGGCCGTAGGCCTTGTCGCGCAGCTTCGAGAGCGCCGCGCTGCCGTCGGTGGCTTCTTCCACGTTGTTGAAGCCGAGCTGCTTCAGCAGATTCCGGATGATCCGAAGCATGGTCTTGTAGTCGTCCACGATCAGGATCGGCATGTTCATGTCGACGGTCGACATCGTAAGCTCCCGTTGTGAAACCTGTCCTCCGCCCCACGAGGACCGCCGGACTGGAGTTGCTCCTGGCAGCGGCTGCGCCGCTCGGCGAACCGGTAAAAGCTAACGGGCCAGGATTAATACCGAGTAAATGTCAGGAGATTCCGGGCGCTTAGGGGGTCCGGGG
>JBOHKJ010000185.1:0-3768 GCA_050728975.1 Kiloniellales bacterium
TGGGCGGAAAATCGCCGCCGGTCAGAAAAGCCTCGGCGGATGTCCGTGGTAGAGGCGAAAGAGCCTGAACGCTTCGCGGCGTCCGTGTCGTGTTCGACCAATTGGCCGACTTTAGCCAGGTTTCTCAAGGCGGGTGGCATCACCGACCACGTAGAGTTTTGGTTCATCCAGAACCCGCTTCAGGAAGCGATCTTTGTCCCTCTTCGCATCGAGAAACTTCTTCCTGCTCATCACGACGGGGTTCAACTCGAGGCGCAGCTCCTCCTGAGCCTCGCCGAGCGCCGTGACGACGTCCAGCAGCGAAACCCGGCCGATGACCAGAATATCCAGGTCGCTGCCGGGGCGTTGCGCGCCGCTTGCAAAGGAACCGAATACGAGTGCCGCGTCGATCCGGTCCGCCAAGGGATGCAACGACTCGCGCAGCACGTCAACCAAACCTACCGTCTTGCGGAAGATCCCGGCCAGTTCCTCGTAGATCGGCACCGACCGGTTCGCCTGGTAGCGGACCTGGTTCCCCTGGCGCGACCGAAGCAGCATTCCGGCTTCGGACAGCGCCTTCAGTTCCCGGTGCAGCGAACCGGCAGGCACACCGGTCAAACGCTCGAGCTCGCGGACGTGAAAATCCTCGTCCGGGTGCAATAGCAGCACCGCGAGCACTTTGCGGCGATAGGCATTGAACATGAGGTCGATCGGGTGGGTCGGCACCGGCCTGGCTCGGTCTGTTCTCAGAAACGCTACAATCGTAGCGACTCTGAGAACGATAGCAAGCTGCCGATCCACGCCAGAGATATACCGGCCTGTTCTCCCGCTTATGTCCACCGGCCTTGAGTCAGCCCAGCGTCCACCCCTTCGGGCTCATAGGCGGAGCTGCCGACAGAGCTCCCCAATGAGCCGGTCGTAGGTCGCAGCTACGGCGCGGGCTTCTTCGGCGTCGCGGCAATCCTCGATCAATTGATCGACCTCCTCTCCTTCGAGGTACCGCACCGTGCCTTCCCACGATGCGCGGCGGGCTTCGAGCCCCTCGACGATCTGACCCCAGTCATTCCGATCGAGACTGATGCTGATTGTATTCATGAGACTCGCTCCGCTTCGAACCTGTGTCTCCGGTGATACGCCAACGCTGCAGGATCGGGCGCAAAGCGCGACGGCAGCGTCATTCGGTCGCCCCGGATCGCCACAAAGGCTACGCGGTGCATCTCGAGCGCTTGCGGTTTGTCCAACAGCTGCTTCGATACGAGGATCGACAGATCATCGCCGACGCTCATCAGTCCGCGATCGAATGCGCGGTCATGCAGGGCGCAAAGTGAAAGCCCGTTTCGCGGATCGGCGCGCCGCGTTTCGTCGGCCGCCCAGGGAATGATGTGACTGGCGGCCAGCAGGCGACCGTCGCCGAGCCTGCAGAATGCACAACACATGTCGTAACTGCCGAGGACTGTCCTTCGAAAGAAGGATTGGACCCGTCGAACCCTGGCTTCCCGCCATATTTCGGTCTCTTCCGGCAGCCGATGGGCGGAAGGCTCATAGGGCGCATGCTGCTCGCCCGCCTGCGTGGCCAGCCGATGTCGCGCAGCCTCGACTTCGTCCAGAAAGTCGAGCCAACGACCGGCGCCAAGAAACTCCTCAAAGGTCTGACGATCGAGCTTCGAAATGTTCTTTAGTCCCGAGATGCCCCGCTGCTGCTGCTGAGGATCGAGACTTGCGAAGTTGACCGCCTTCATGGCCACTGCGCCGGGTGACCGTTTGAGTACCTGGGCGAGCGCCACGGCGTCCGGATTCCCCGCGTGCAATCTGCCGAAAGGAGTTCGGCAATAGAAGTCGAGAACCAGCAGACATTCGTCTCGTGTCCATGGCCGGCGCGCGGGTGCGGATCGGGTGTCGTATGTCATTCGGGCTTCCCCCGTCAGTCGGCCGGAATGGTAGCAAGTGGCGATCGAAGACGCCCATCATCGCCTCCGTGCCGCCACCTGCCGTGAAGCCCTCGGCGGTTCTTCGACTATTTCTTTTCAGGTAGATGAGTCGAGTCGCAGCGCGCTCGTGGGAGGCGGCGCTTCGTCATGCTCCCAACGCCCGCAGGTTCTCCAGATGGAAGTAGAGCTGGACATGGCAAGCCTCGAGGTTTCGGCGCGGCGTTGCCACATTCCCAGATCGGTGATCGAGAACCGGTCGAGCTCGACGCCGCGAGACGGCTACGACCGCCTGCGCTTGCCTCGGGTTCCTCTACGCCCTCCCCGATTACGCGGCGTTCGACGACTCGGCCTCCCGGGCTTCCATCACGAATTTCAGGAGCCGCTTGTACCGCCCGAACCGGATCATATCCCGCGGTGAGATATCGCCGAGCATGGGGTTCGGCGTTCGAAACCAAAGCGCCGTCTTTTCGATGTCACCATCGAAGTAACCGGCGACCATCGCGCAGATATCGGCGATCTGCTCGAGCCCGACTTTCAGATCATGAGGAATACGACTATCGAGCCGAACGGAGCGTTTGCTGACGCCGCCGATCTTGGACAGCTCGTCGATGCTGAGCCCGAGAAACTCCGCCACCTTCCTGTAACCCAGGCCCTGTTCCGACCAGAATCCGAGTGGATCCGCGCGGCCACCGCTCCTCAGCAACGCTGTCACTTCGCTCGCCGGGCGCCGTGCTTCGGACGCCCGTCCTTCACGAACCGCACCTGGACGCGATAGCCGAGCGCCGCGGCATATCGTCTGAGCGTGGCGATGGTCGGTGAATGCTTGCGCCCGTTTGCCAAGGCGGTCTCCATCCTGGCGACCGCCGACTGCGTGGTGCCGATCCGTTCCGCCAGTTGCGCCTGCGTGAGACCGGCCTCCGCGCGCGCTTTCAGGATTTCATCCAGTAGCTCGAATTCCTCCGCGAGGTCGTCGTATTCGGCGCGGACTTCGGGCCTTGCCAGGGCCCGGGCTTTGAATTTTTCGAGGCGACTGCCCATTTAGTTGATCTCCCGCTTGACCTCACGCATTCGTCGACGGGCCACGTCGAGTTCCTTCCGGGGCGCCTTCTCCGATTTCTTGACGTATTGGTGCAGCATCGTGATCCGGCGTCCAGCACAAGTGCAGTAGAAAATGCGCACGATGGCACGGGGACCCTTCAGCCGCAGCTCGCACAATCCGTCGCCCAGCGCTTTCGTGTGCGGCATTCCGAGATCCGGCCCGAACGTCTCCATCCGCTCCGCGTACCGGATGAATCGCGCCACGAATGGTGCCGGCATCCTTAGGATCTCCTGCTCCAGCGCGACGCTGTAGAACGAGATGCGCCAGGTCACGCGTCACCGAATATAGCAAATATGCTATGTCGAGTCACCATTGGTGCAAGCCCGAGGATTGGAGGTATCGAGGCCACGCCAGCCGAAAGGTCTCCTGACAGCCACCGGTACTGATGGTGGCGAGATCAGCCGACTCATGGAATCGCCATAAATCGGCTGATCGCGCTCAAAGACACCGGCCCAGTGCAGCCAGTCCGTCACGCGCGCCTCAGCAAAGCCTCGGCGGATGCCCGTGATAGAGGCGAAAGAGCCTGAACGCTTCGCGGCAGATCGCCTCGGCCAGGAACGAAAGGCCTCGCATGCGGAGCTCCGGCCCTTCGGTGCTTTCCGTCGTCACGTCGCTGAACAGCACCGCCGCGCTGGTCAGCCGGTGCAGCGGCTCTTCCATCGCCTCCAGCGCATCGCCGTCAGGAAAGGAACCGCCCGCCCGCTCCCGCGCGAGGATGGCTGCGTAGATCTCGACGTCCGGATCGTCGGAGCAATCTTCGGC
>JBOHKJ010000186.1:0-2597 GCA_050728975.1 Kiloniellales bacterium
GACGAGGAGCGAAGTGGAAGCCCTCATGCTGAGCTTGTCGAAGCATGAGCTTGTCGAAGCATGAGCTTGTCGAAGCATGAGGGCAGTATCGGTGACTACAATCGAACGGATTGCGCTCTAGTTGATCAGCTGCTCGAAGGTGTCGGGCGCGGCCTCCAGCAGCCGCGGCCCGTCGCGCTGCAGCTCGAAGACCGCGAGACCGCGCTCGGTTTCGCCCGACGGCAGCAGGCGGAAGATGCCGTCGACCCCGGCGAAGCCGCTTCCCTGGGTGAGGGTGAAGTCGGAATACTCCGGCCGCTCGCCGCGCTGCGCTGCCTGGGCTGCCAGCACCGCGGCCACCGCGGTGGCGTCGTAGGCCAGCGCGGCGAGGCGATGCGGCTCGACGCCGTAGACCTGCTCGTAGCGCTGGCGGAAGGTCTCCCAGAGCTCCGGCGGCGGGGCGGCGAACCAGCCGCCCGCCAGCGTGCGCTCGGTCCAGACCGAGGGATCGAGCCACTGCGCGGTGCCGAGGTAGCGCACCTCGGCGGGGTCGACGTCGTAGTAGGCGAGCAGCGGTGCCACCGCGATCAGGCGCTGCCCGCCTTCCGGCAGTATCACCGCGTCGAAGGGCGGCGGGCCGAAAGTCTCCAGCCCTTCGAGGCGCGCCAGCGCAAGCTCGGCGGCCTCGTCGCCGCGCGCCTTGAGCTCGGCCTGCTGTTGTTCCAGCGCCTGGCGGCGGGCGTCGTAGTCGGCCAGCGAACGAACCTCGGCCGAGATGTCTTCCGCCAGGGGGTCGTAGGTGACGGCGCGCGCCAGTTGCGTGGCGCTCTCGTTCGTCGCCTGATAAGCAGCCTGCACCACCGCTTCGCCGTAGGGGCTGCGCGGCGCCAGCACGGCGAAGCGGGAGAGCCCCTTACGCGCCGCATAGCCGACCACGCGGGCGATCTGCGCCTCCGGCGCCAGGCCCAGCACGTAGACGCCGCTGCCGGCCACCTTGCGGTCGTTGGAGAAGGCGATCACCGATCGCCCGGCTGAGCGCGCGATCGGCCCGACTGCTTCGACCGAGGTGGCGAAGAGCGGCCCGAGAATCAGCTCGACGCCCTGATCCAGCAGCTCCTGCGCGCCACGCGCGGCGCCGTCCGGCGAGCCTCCACTATCGCGCACCATCAGCGTGAACTGCTCCGGTGCCTGATCGAAGAGCGCGAGCTGGGCGGCGTTGCGGAGCGCCAAGCCGAGCTCGGCGTTCTGTCCGGAGAGCGGCAGCACCAAGCCGACCTTGATTCGCGGATCGAGCGGCCGATCCTGGTCGATCGGCTCTTCCAGCGGACCCGGTGCGCGTGCCGGCGCCTCGCCGATCGTACTGTCCACCTCGGGTCCGACTTGCGATTGCGGCGTCGGCTCCGCTACCTTGGACCCGGCGCAAGCAGCCAGCAACAAGGCCGCCAGCACCGCCATCGCGGTCACGGCAGCCCGCCTCCCGAGAGATGGCGAAAAGAACATCCACTGCCTCCTCGACCGCGCCGCGCGCCGAGCCTAGCGAGGCCACCGGGCGAAGTAAACCGAGCCCGCCGCTCGCCGCCGGTCTTTACTTGGTCGCTACACCGATCGGCAACCTGGGCGATCTGACGCTCCGCGCGCGCGACACGCTGGCCGCCGCCGACCGCATCGCCTGCGAGGACAGCCGCGTCACCGCCAAGCTGCTGGCCCGCTATGGCATCGCCCGGCCGCTGGCGGCCTATCACGAGCACAACGCGGCGCGCATGCGCCCCAAGCTGCTGGCCGAGATCGCCGCCGGCAAGGCGGTGGCCCTGGTCAGCGACGCCGGCACGCCGCTGGTCTCCGATCCCGGCTACAAGCTGGTGACGGAAGCATTGGATCGTGGCATTCCCGTGACCGCGCTGCCCGGGGCCTCGGCGGTGCTGACCGCGCTACAGCTCTCCGGACTGCCGAGCGACCGCTTCCTCTTCGCCGGCTTCGCACCCACCAAGGCCGGCGAGCGGCGGCGCTGGCTGGAAGAGCTGGCCGAGGTCAAGGCGACGCTGATCTTCTTCGAGGCGCCGGGACGACTGGCCGCCAGTCTCGCCGCGGCCGCCGAAGCGCTGGGGCCGCGCCCGGCCGCGGTGGCCCGCGAGCTCACCAAGCGTTTCGAAGAGGTTCGCCGCGCCCCGCTCGACGCGCTGGCCGCGCACTACGCCGAAACCGGCGCACCCAAGGGCGAACTCGTGATTGCGGTGGGCCCGCCCGGCGAGCGGCCGGGGGCCAGCGACGCGGCGCTCGACGGGCTGCTGCGCCAGAGCCTGAAGCGGAGCTCGCTGCGCGACGCAGTAGCCGAGGTGGCCGCCGCCAGCGGTCGTTCCAGGCGCGCGGTCTATGCGCGGGCGCTGGCGCTCGCCGAGGACCGCGACAGGTGACGCCGGCGGCCCGTCCCACGCCGACGCGACAGGCGGCCGAGCGAAGGGGCCGCTTCGCCGAGACCCTGGCCGCCTGGCGCCTGCGGCTGGCCGGCTTCCAAATCGTCGCCCGCCGCGTCAAGTTCGCCGGCGGCGAGATCGACCTGGTGGCGCGGCGCCGGCGGCTGCTCGTCTTCGTCGAGGTGAAGGCCCGCGCCAGCCTGGCCG
>JBOHKJ010000187.1:0-14589 GCA_050728975.1 Kiloniellales bacterium
TGGGTCAACTTCGTTCCCGCGCGGATCGCCGGCGCGCTGATCTGCGCGGCGGCGGCCTTCCATCCCGACGGCACCGCGCGGCTCGCCTGGGACAGCATGCTGCGCGACGCGCCGCGCCACCGCTCGCCCAACGCCGGCTGGCAGGAAGCAGCACTCGCCGGTGCGCTCGGCTTCGCCCTCGCCGGCCCGCGCCGCTACGGCGAGACGACGGTCGACGACGCCTGGATGGGCGATGGACGGCGCGGGCTGACGAGCGCCGACCTGCGCGCGGCGATCCAGCTCTATCGGATAGCGGTGGGACTGCTGGCGATCGCGGTAGCGCTGCTGCTCGGCCTGCTGGCGGTCGGGCTCTAACTATCGCCTGCGAAGCATCTAGCGGGGCGGCGTGCTGCCGCGCGATCGCGTGCGCGACTGCCGCCGCCCTGCAGTGCCTTAGACGCTGGCCTCGAGGATCAGGTTGAAGGGCGTCTCGGCCGCGCGGCGGAGCGAGCCGAAGCCGCCCTGACGCACCACCTCGCGCAACCTGGATTCTCCGGCCTGCGCGCCGAGCGCCGCGCCCACCTCCTGGCTGAGCGAGGTCGGGACGCAGGTCATCGTCGAGGCGGCGTAGTAGAGCCGTCCCACCGGATTGAGATTGTTCTCCAGCTCGTCATGCGCGAAGGGCTCGACGATCATCCAGGTGCCGTCTGGCTTGATCGACTTCCGCACATGGGCAGCCGCGCCCGCCGGATCGCCCATATCGTGGAGGCAGTCGAAGAAGGTCACCAGATCGTAGTTGGTCCCCGGGAACTCCTTGGCTGGGGCGACTTCGAAGGTGAGGTTGGCGAGCTTACCCTTGGGACCCGCGTGCTCCTCGGCGTGCTTGCGCGCCGCAGCGATCGAGTTCGGATCGAAGTCGAAGCCGAAGAACTGCGATTTCGGAAAGGCCGCCGCCATGATGGCAGTGGAATAGCCGTGTCCGCAGCCGACGTCGGCCACCTTGGCGCCGCGTTTCAGCTTGTCGACCACGCCGTCGAGCGCCGGCAGCCATTTGTCGACGATGTTCGCCTGATAGCCGGGCCGGAAGAAGCGCGCGATCGCGCAGGAGAGACAGCCGGCCTGATTGGTCCACTGAACGCCGCCGCCGGTCTTGAAGGCGGCCTCGACCTTCGGCTGGTTCTCGATGTAGCCCACCGCCGCATCGAAGGCATCGACGAGGTAGAGCTCGCTCTCTTCGTCGGCAAAGACCAGGGCCTGCTCCGGCGGTAGGGCGAACTTGCGCGTAACCGGATTGTAGGTCAGGTAATTGGAGGCTGCCTGGTGCGACAGCCATTCGCGCAGGTAGCGCTCCGCAAGCCCGGTTTTCCTGGCCAGCTCGCTCGAACTCATGGGACCGTAATCGCGCAACGCCTTGTAAAGGCCGAGCGCGTTGCCGATCCGCACCAGGCTGACGCTGAAGGCGCCGCCCAGGTCGTTCAGCATCTGCCCGACGAACCGATTCAGATTCTCGTGGTTCAAGCTCACTGCATCCATGATTTTAGTCTCCTGAATGAAACTCTATTTGTCTCGGGCGCTGCGTTCGATTGCGGGCCGCACGCACGCGGGGCACCCTTGTGCGTCGGCCTCCGCGGAGGGCGCGGTGTAGCGCCGGAACGTGTGAAAAACCGTTGGAACGATGGTGGAAAACTCCCCAGATCTCACAAAACATCACAAGAATTCACGCCGGCGGGCATAGCAACGATTCCCCGGGAACATCCCGGCTAGGCACTAGCAAGCTGTTGAGGAAGTCTCCTAGCGGCGCCCCGTGCACGTCGCCGCGCACGAGCTGATCAACGGCAGAAAGTCGATTCTTCAGATCGCTCAGGAGGTCGGCTACGAATCCGAGGCCTCCTTCACGCGGGCATTCAAGCGGGCGATGGGAAAGCCGCCGGGCGCCTGGCGGCGCAACGAGACTAAAACTCGATCCCCTTCTGCGCCTTCACGCCGGCGCGGAAGGGGTGCTTCACCTCGGTCATCTCGGTCACCAGGTCGGCGGCCTCGATCAGCTCCGGCTTGGCGTTGCGGCCGGTGACGATGACGTGGAGGTCCTTCGGCCGCGCGCCCAGCGCAGCGACCACCTCGGCGAGCGGGAGGTAGTCGTAGCGCAGCACGATGTTGAGCTCGTCCAGCAGAATGAGATCGTAGCGCGGCGGCGACTTGGCGGCCGCGGCGATCATCTCCTTGGCGACCTCCCAGGCCGCCTTGGCTGCGGCGATGTCGCGGGCACGATCCTGGGTCTCCCAGGTGAAGCCCTCGCCCATGGTGCGGATCTCGACCTGTTCCGGAAAGCGCTCCAGGATCGCCCGCTCGCCGGTCTGCCACTTGCCCTTCACGAACTGGATGACGCCGACCTTCATGCCGTTGCCGAGCGCACGCAGCGCCAGCCCGAAGGCCGCCGTCGACTTTCCCTTGCCCTTGCCGGTGTGGACGATCAGCAGGCCCTTCTCGATGGTCTTGGTGGCCAGCATCCTGTCGCGCACTTCCTTGCGCTTCTTCGCCTTCTCGTTGGCGCGGCGGTTGAGCTCCTCTTCGCTCTCGTCGGTCATGTCAGGCTCTCCTGCTTGCCGGCGGCGATGGCTTCGAGGCGGCGATGGGTGGAGTTGGCCTTGGGATGCCAGAGTCGGCGCCGCTCGGCTTCCAGCAGGCGCGCCGCCATCTCGCGCTTGGCGGTCGGATTCGCGCGATCGAGAAAGTCCGAGACCTTGGGGTCTTCGAGATAGGCGGCGTAGACCAGATCGAAGTGATGGTCGCCGACCGCGCGCGCGGTAGCGGCGAAGGCGAAGAGATAGTCGACGGTCGCCGCCATCTCGAAGGCGCCCTTGTAGCCGTGGCGCATCACGCCGGCGATCCACTTGGGATTGACGACGCGCGCGCGCACCACGCGTGCGACCTCTTCTTCGAGCGTGCGGATCGCCGGGCTCTCGGGCCGCGAGTGATCGTTGTGGTAGACCCGCGGCGCGCTACCGGAGAGGTGGCGCACCGCGACGGCCAGTCCGCCCTCGAACTGATAGTAGTCGTCGGAATCGAGCAGGTCGTGCTCGCGGTTGTCCTGATTGTGGACCACCACCTCAATGTCCTCGAGGCGCGCTTCCAGCAGCTCGGGCGCGGTCTCGCCGGCCGCACCGTTGCCGTAGGCGTAACCGCCCCAGGCCAGATAGGCGCGCGCCAGATCGCCCTCCTCCTCCCAGCCGCCCTCGTCGATCAAGGCCTGGAGGCCCGCGCCGTAGGCGCCTGGCTTGGATCCGAACACCCGGAAGCCGGCGCGGCGCGCGGCGGCGCTCTCTTCCAGGCCGCTCTTCCGCAGCGCCGCGACATCGCGCGCGAAGCGGGCGGCGAGCGGGTTCATCGCCTCGGGCTCGTCGAGCGCCGCGACGGCGCGGGCGGCCGAGTCGATCAGATCGATCTGGGCCGGAAAAGCATCGCGGAAGAAGCCGGAGACTCTCAGGGTGACATCGATGCGCGGCCGGCCGAGAACGGAGAGCGGCAGAATCTCGAAGCCGGTGACCCGTGCCGAGGCACGGTCCCAGGTCGGCTTGACGCCGAGGAAGGCGAGCGCCTGCGCCAGATCGTCGCCGCCGGTGCGCATGTTGGCGGTGCCCCAGGCCGAAAGCGCGAGGCGCCTGGGCCAAGCGCCCTGCTCCTGGCGATGGCGCTCGATGAGACGCGTCGCCGACTTCCAGCCGAGCTGCCAGGCGGCCGGGGTCGGCACCGAGCGCGTGTCGACCGAATAGAAGTTGCGGCCGGTGGGCAGCACTTCGGGCCGGCCGCGGCTCGGCGCCCCCGAGGGTCCGGGCGCAACGAAACGGCCATCTAGGCCCGCCAGCAAGCCGGCGATCTCGGCTTGGCCGCAAGCGGCGACCGCGGGACGGAGCGTGGTCTCGGCAGCAGCAAGAACGGCATCGGTTTTCGTCCACGCACGCTCCACCGCGCGCCGTCCGGCGAGAAGATCGAGCGCGAGCAGCTCCAGGAACTCGACCGTGTCGCCGTTGGTTCGCCAAGCCGTGTCACGCGCGAGCGCTGTCGGACGCGGGCCCATCCAAGGGTCGCCCAGCTTGCAGTCGAGCGGATCGAAGTCGCCGAGACCGAGATCGGCCGCGAGCGCGCGCAGCAGCGACGCGTTCTCGCCCTTGCCGTCGCGCCTCGGCAGGCGCAGCAGGGCGACCAGCAGGCTCGCGAGCTGCTCGCCTTCGGGCGAGCGGCCGAAGACGTGCAATCCGTCGCGGATCTGCAGCTCCTTCAGCTCGCAGAGATGATTGTCGAGCTTGCCGAGCGCGGACTCGTCTTTCTCGTCAGCCACGATCCCGCAGTCGCGGTCGAGGCCGCTGGCCCGAGCGAGGTCGAGGATCTCGGCGCGCAGCAGCTTGAGGCGGCGCGGGTCGAGGCCGGCGGCCTCGTAGTATTCGTCCACCAGGCGCTCGAGGTCGGCGAGCGGGCCGTAGCTCTCGGCGCGCGCCAAGGGCGGCGTCAGGTGATCGACGATCACCGCCTGGGCGCGGCGCTTGGCCTGGCTGCCCTCGCCGGGATCGTTGACGATGAAGGGATAGAGGTGCGGCAGCGCGCCCAAGGCCACTTCCGAATAGCATTCGGCCGAGAGCGCCAGCGCCTTGCCGGGCAGCCATTCGAGATTGCCGTGCTTGCCGAGATGGACGACGGCCTGGGCGCCGAAGTCGCGGTGCAGCCAGGCATAGAAGGCGAGATAGCCGTGGGGCGGCACCAGCGCCGGATCGTGGTAGCTCGCCGTCGGGTCGATGTTGTAGCCGCGCGCCGGCTGAATCGCGAGGACCACGTTACCGCAGCGAAAGGCCGGCAGCGCGAAGCGTCCGCAATCGAGATCTCCTTCCATATAGAAGGGATCGCGCTCGGGCGGCCCCCAGCGCTCGATCACCGCGCGCTGCACCGCGTCCGGCAATTCGCCGAAGAAGAACTGATAGTCGGGCATGGCCAGCGTCTCGCGAACCTCGCGGCCGCGCCAGCCGGCGTTGGTGGGACCGTCCTGCAGGCGCTCGATCAGCTCGGCACCGTCCCGCGGCATCTCCTCGACCCGGTAGCCGGCAGCGTCCAACGCTTGCAGCACTTCGATCGTCCCGGCCGGCGTATCGAGGCCGACGCCGTTGCCGAGCCGTCCGTCCCGGTTGGGATAGTTGGCGAGAACGAGCGCGATCCTGCGCTCGGCCGGGGCGGTGCCACGCAGCGTCAGCCAGTTGGCGGCCAGCGCTGCGACGAAATCGACGCGGTCCTGGCGCGGGCGATGGGCAACCACCGTGCATTCGGTCAATGGATCGCGCCGGGCCTCGGCCTTGAATGAGATCGCGCGCGAGAGAACCCGCCCGTCGACCTCGGGCAGCGCCACGTTCATGGCGATGTCGCGCGCCGACAACCCGCGCGTGCCGTTCGCCCAATCCTCCTCGCTGCCGCCGGCCAGCACGACCTGCAGCACCGGGCCGTCGACGGCATCGAAGGGCGTTGCCTGGCGCTCGGCGCCGGGACTGGAGAGCGCGAAGGCGGTGCAGTTCAGCACCAGGCCGGCCCCGGCTTCGACCAGCGACTGGGAGACCAGTGCCGCCGCCTGCGGCTCCTTCAAGGAGCTGCAGTAGAGCGGCAGGGCAGCGACGCCGTATGCGCGCAGCGCCGCGACCAGCGCGTCGATGGGGGCGAGGTCGCCTGCCTGCAGCAGCGCGCGATAGAAGACCAGTGCGGCGACCGGCGCTCTTTCGGGCCATTCGTTGCGCAACTCGTCGAGGGTCGGGCAGTCGCGGCCCGGCCAATAGAGTCCGGCGCGCAGCAGCGGTCGCGGCTCGGCCCAGTCGCTCTCGCGGCCGATCGCGCTCGCGGCATAGAGCAGGAAATTGCGCGCGTTCTCAGGGCCGCCCTCGACCAGATAGCGCCACAAGCGGTGATAGGATTCGCCGCCGAGCGTGGAGGCGGCGACCAGCGCCGCATCGGGCTGCTCGTCGCCGGGCAGGAAAGCGAGCTTTGTGTCGCGCTCGCGCGCCAGCCCAGCAAGCTGCTCGACGCCATAGGGCCAATAGCCGGCACCGCCCAGCAAACGGACGACGATCAGCCGCGCCCCGCTTGCCACCTTTTCCAGGTAGAGATCGACCGAAAGGTTGTGGCCGAGCTGCAGCAGGTTGGCGAGACGCAGCGCCGGGAAGCCGTCGTCCAGATTCCTCCGCGCCGCCGAGAGCGCCGCCAGCTCGCTGTCGGCCGCCGAGAGGAAAAGAATGTCGCCGGGGCTCTGCGCGAGATCGACCGCCGCGCTGCCGTCGGAGACGACTCCCGGCTCTGTCCTTAGGAGGTGCATGCCGCCGCCCGGATCGCCCGCTCGACGGCGGGAACGTCGAGCGTCGAGGCACCGATCACGACGAGCCTGGTCGCCCGCTCCTCGCCGGCGCGCCAGTCACGGTCGAAGTAGCGATCGAGCCGGCTACCGACGCCCTGCACCACCAGACGCATCTCCTTGCCGGGCACGGCGACGAAGCCCTTGAGGCGATAGACGTCGTGCTCGGCGACGATCGGTGCCAGCCGCGCAAGCAAGGTCTCCGGCTCGGATACTTCTCCGAGATCGACGGCGAAGGAGAGGAAGTCGTCGTGGTCGTGCTCCGCCTCGAAATCGTGGTGGGAGGGGCGCGCGTCGATATCGCCTTCCGCGGCCGAGTTGAGGCCGAGCAGGACCGAGATCGGCAGCGCGCCGTGACTGGCGCGCAGCAACTTGACGCCGGGGCGCAGGCGCGCCGCGATCTCTTGCTCGATCTTGGCGAGACGCTCCGGCTCGATCAGGTCGCACTTGTTGAGCACCACCAGGTCGGCACAGGCGAGCTGATCCTCGAACAACTCCTCGAGCGGGCTGTCATGGTCGAGCGAGGGGTCTGCCGCCCGTTGCGCGGCGAGTGCCGCCTCGTCGGCGGCGAAGCGCCCGGCTGCCACCGCCGGCGCGTCGATCAGCGCGATCACCCCGTCGACCGTGACGCGATTGCGCACCTCCGGCCAGGTGAAGGCCTTGACCAGCGGCTTTGGGAGCGCGAGGCCCGAGGTCTCGATCACGATGTGATGGGGCGGCTGCTCGCGCTCCAGCAGCGCTTCCATGGTCGGCAGGAAGTCGTCGGCCACGGTGCAGCAGATGCAGCCGTTGGCAAGCTCGACGATGTCGTCCTCGCTGCAACCGGGAACGCCGCAGGCGCGCAGGATCTCGCCGTCAACGCCGAGATCGCCGAACTCGTTGACGATCAGCGCCAGGCGCTTGCCGTCCGCCTGCCCCAGCAGGTGGCGCACGGTGCTGGTCTTGCCGGCGCCGAGAAAGCCGGTGATGACGGTCGCGGGGATCTTGCCGTTGGAGAGCATGCGGTCGTTCCGTTCCCTAGTCCGTTTCCTGCCAAGTCTTGAGCGACAGCGGCAAGCCCGCTGCCATGAAAACGACAGCCTGTGCCGCGCCGGCGATCTTCCGATTGAGCTGCCCGGCCTGGTCCGCGAAGGCGCGGGCGAGCGCATTGTCGGGCACGATACCCAGCCCCACCTCGTTGGCAACCAAGACCAGCGGGCCCTTGAGATCGGTCAGCACCGCCAGGAGCTTGTCGCCCTCGGCCCCGGGGTCGCGGCCGGCGGCCAACAGGTTGCTCAGCCAAAGAGTGAGACAGTCGACCAGCACGGCGCGCCCCGGACCGGCCATTCTCTGCAGCGCCGCGACCAGCGCCAGCGGCTCCTCGTGGGTCTGCCAGCGGCTGCCGCGGCGCGCCTGGTGGGCCGCGATCCGCGCCGCCATCTCTGCGTCGCCGGCCTCGGCGGTGGCCAGATAGAGACAGGGGCCGGCCTGGCCCTCGCAGAGGCTCTCGGCATAGTGGCTCTTGCCCGAGCGCTGGCCGCCCAGGACCAGCGTAACCGGCGGAAGTCGAGCTTCGGCGTTCATGAAAGCGCTGTCGGCCGTGGGGGAAGGGCGAGCTTAACCCGTCTAGCGCCCGTAAGCCATCGAGGCGGGCAACCAGAGGGCGAGATCGGGCCAGACGAGAACGAGCAACAAGCCGAGGATCAGCAGCAGCACATAGGGCAGCACGCCCATCACGATCTCGGACATCGGCGCCTGGGTGATGCCCTTGATGACGAAGAGATTCATGCCGACCGGCGGGGTGATCAGCGCCAGCTCCAGATTGATCATCAGCAGCACGCCATACCAGACCGGATCGATCTGAAGCGCAAACATGACCGGCAGCACGATCGGCGTTGTGACCAGGATGATCGAGATGGTCTCGAGGAACATGCCGAGGACGAAGATGAGCGCCATGACCGCCAGGATGAAGGCGATGGGACCGACCTCGGCCTCGGTCACCAAGGCCACCAGCTCGGCCGGAAGGTGGAGGATGGTCAGCACATGACCGAACATGGCGGCGGCGGCCAGAATCATGAACAGCATCGTGGTGGTGCGCGCGGTCTCCACCGCGGCCTCGAAGAGTCCGCGCAGCGAGAGATTGCGGTAGGCCAGCACCGCGATCAACAGCGCGCCGATGGCCCCCGCGCCTGCCGCCTCGGTCGCGGTGAAGACGCCGAAGTACATGCCGCCGAGAACCAGCGGCGGCAAGGCGATCGCCCAGATTGCGCGCCGCAGCGCGGCCAGGCATTCGCCGAGCGGCGCCCGCTCCACGCGCTCGACGCCGCGCACCATCGCGGCCTGGGCGATGCAGAAGAGAACGAAGATCCCGGCCAGAACCAAGCCAGGGATCACGCCAGCGATGAAGAGCGCGCCGATCGAAGTGTCCGAGATGACGCCGTAAAGAATCATCGGCCCCGAGGGCGGAATGAGGATGCCGAGCGTGCCGCCGGCGCCGACGACACCGTAGGCGGCGCGGTCCGGATAGCCGTACCGCCGCATTTGCGGAATGGCCGCGCTGCCGATGGTGAGCGCGGTCGCCACCGACGACCCCGAGATAGCGGCGAAGAGCGTGCAGGACAGCACCGTCGCAACACCTAGCCCGCCCGGCCAATGGCGCACCAGCGTGTGGGCGGTGGCGTAGAGATCGTCCACCACCTTCGCCTTGATCATGAGATGCGCCATGAAGGCGAACAGTGGAATCGCCACCAGCAGGTAGTTGTCGAGCTTGCCGAAGACGATGGCGCCGAGACCGCCGAGCCGGCCTTCGGCCACCAGGATGATGGCGATCGAGCCGAGACCCAGCCCGGCGAAGATCGGCAGCCCGGTCAGCAGCAGCAGGACCAGGCCGAGCAGAATCAGCGCCAGCGTCATCGCGGGTTGCCTTCGCGCCTACGCAGCAGGCGCAAGAGGCGCAAGAGTGCCGCAAGCAGCAGCAGTGCGGCGCCGATCGGCACCGCCGCCTGGGGAATGTGGATCGGGGCGGCGAGATAGCCTTCCGATTTCAAGCCGACCATCTCGGAGAAGGCGACCATCCGCCAGCCGCCGATCAGCAGCACCAGCGACAGCAGCGCGACGGCTGCCAATCCCCAGGCCTCGACCCAGCGACGCCCGCGTTCCGACAGCCGGCTGGTGAGCAGATCGATCGCGATGTGCTCGTCACGCAGCAACGCTTCCGCGGCAGCGGCCATCACAACGACCACCAGCAGGTAGCCGAGCAGCTCGTCGCTCCAGGGCTGCGGGCGATTCACCAGGTAGCGCATCGCCACCGCGTAGCCGACCAGCGCGGTCATGGCGATCACCAGCAGCGCGGAGAGCCAGGTGCCCAGCCTTGCGAGCCAGGATACGCCGCGGTCGAGAAAGTCGAGCATAAGAAGATAGCGCCGGCCGGGTTCGTCGCGACCTCTGGCGGAGGTACCCGGCCAGCCGGCTGCCTAGAGCTTGCCGAGCATGTCGATCAGCCTGGCGCCGTCGTCCGGCGAAGCTTCGAGGAAGGCCTTTTCGACCGGCGGCCGCATGACGTCGGCAAAGGCCTTGGCCTCGGCCGCGCTGTGGACGTGCACCTTCATTCCCTTCTCTTTCAGCTGGCCGAGGGCCTCGTCCGCCGTCTGCTCCGTCAAGGGAATGGAATCCACCTCGGCCTTGGCGCTGGCCGACATCACAGCTTCGCGCTGCTCAGCGTCGAGGCCGTCGAGCCAGGCCGGATTGCCATAGAGGTGGAAGTAGACGGTGAAGAACGGCGTTACCGTACCGAACTCCTGCACCTCGTAGTACTTGCGGCTGTAGGCGGCGGAGACGTCGGTCAAGCCGGCGTCGATCACCTGGGTCTGCAGGGCCTGATAGACCTCGGAGCCGGGCATGGCTGCCGGCGCCGCGCCGACCGCGATCAGCGCGTTGTCGACCAGCTTGTTGAGGCCGCGGATCTTGATGCCTTCGAAGTCGGCCGGAGCGATCAGCGCCTTGCCGGACGAAGTGAAGATCGACTGCCGGGTGGTGAAGAGCCAGGCGAGGTTGCGGACGCCTTTCTCCTCCAGCTTGCCCTCCAGCAGCTTTGCCGCCTCGGAGCCGGGAAATTTCTCGATCGCATCGAGCTCGGTGAAGGCGTAGGGGATCAAGGTAACGTTCATTTCCGGGATGGTGTTGCCCCATTGGAAATTGACCGAGAGCGCAGCCTCGATCTGGCCCTGAGCGACGGCCGGGAAGTTCTCGTTCGGCTTGAAAGCCTGATCGGCGCCGAGGATCTGCAGGTCGATGGTGCCGCCGCTGCGGCCCTCGACATCGGCCGCCCAGGTTTCCATCAGCTTTGCGATGTGATGGGCCGGGGGCAGCTGGTGGCTGACCCGCATCACCTTGTTTTCGGCCGCAGCGCCGCCGCTGCACGCCAGCGCAGCCGCCAGACTTGCGGAGAGAAGAACGACTCGCTTCATCTTGTCCTCCCGGATTTTCAAACTGCCTTGGTGCGTTTTCGCGGCGCGCGGCCGCTGCCGAGGTCGCGCGCGAAAGCGACCTCCGACTCCTCCCGGGCGCGCAGCGCCGCAAGCCCGACCAATTCGTTGAAGGCTTCGAAGGAGAGCATCGGCCTCTCGAACGCGGCCGTGGTGCCGTCGCGGGCGAGCGCGCCGAACAGCTCCTGCGCGGTTTTCGCAAGCGCATAGACGATCGCCACTGGGTGGGCGACCGCGGCATAGCCGATCTCCTGCAGCTCGGCGGCAGGCAGGAGCGGCGTCAAGCCGCCCTCGATGTTGTTGGCAAGACAGGGCGCCGGAATTTCGGAGCAGATGCGGCGCATATCGGCGATCAAGCGCGGCGCCTCGACGAAGATCTTGTCGGCCCCGGCCTCGCGATAGAGCTGGCCGCGGGCGATGGCATCGTCGAGGCCGTTGACGGCGAGCGCATCGGTGCGCGCCATGACCAAGAGGTCGGCGTCCTGGCGGGCGTCGAGCGCAGCCTTGATCTTGGCCACCATCTCCTCAGGCGGGACCACAGCCTTCCCGGCCATGTGCCCGCAGCGCTTGGGAAAAACCTGATCTTCGATGAACAGCGCCGCAACCCCGGCCCGCTCGTAGGCCCTGACCGTGCGCCGCACGTTTGTGGGATTGCCGAAGCCGGTGTCGGCGTCGGCGAAGAGCGGCAGGTCCGTCACATCGCAGAGCCGGGCGTAGTGCTCCGCCATTTCGCTCATCGAAAGTTGGGAGGTGTCGGGCTGGCCGAGCAGCACGGCGGTCGCGGCGTAGCCGCCGCAGGTGACGGCCTGGAAGCCGGCGGCCTCGGCGATGCGCGCGGTGAGCGCGTCCTGGACCCCCGGAAGGACCAGGATCTCCTCGGCCTCGATCAGCTGACGATAGCGCGTGGTGCGTTTCATGGACGGTTCCGGGCCTCCAGGGAGTGTCCCGCTTGTAGCGTAGCCGCGACGCACCTGGCAATGCGCCTGAAAAACGGCGGCGGGTGGCGTCCGGCCCGCTGCTTCGGTTACGCTCCCCAAGGTGCCGGAGCCGCCAACAGCAGGAGCGTGCGGAATGATCTTCGCCCTGGAAGACCTGTCGATCGAGACCGAGGGCGAGGACTACTACGTGGCGCCGACGGCAGTGGTCGTCGGCCATGTCATCCTGAAGCGTCACGCCAGTATCTGGTGGAACGCGGTGCTGCGCGGCGACAACGAGCCGATCACCGTCGGCGAAAACTCCAACGTCCAGGACGGCTCGGTGCTGCACGCCGATCCCGGCTTCCCCTGCACGCTGGGGCGCAACGTCTCTGTCGGCCACATGGCGATGCTCCACGGCTGCACCGTCGGCGACAACTCGTTGATCGGAATCGGCAGCATCGTCCTCAACGGCGCCAGGATCGGCCGCAACTGCCTGATCGGCGCCAACGCCCTCATCGGCGAGGGCAAGGAGATCCCCGACAATTCTCTAGTCTTCGGCTCGCCCGGCAAGGTCGTGCGCCAGGTGAGCGCAGCGCAGCGAGCGCGCATGACCGAAACGGCCCAGCACTACGTCAAGAGATACCCGCGCTATCGCGCCGGTCTGGCGCGTCGCGAGTAGGACCCAGCCGCACTGCTGCTACTTCGTCGCCCCCTTGAGGTAGGCGATGACGTCCTGTCGGTCGTCCTCATCCCTCACGCCGACGAAGGTCATCTTGTTGCCGGGGATAAACCACTTCGGATCGGCAAGATATTCGGAGATCGTCTCCTCGTCCCAGACGACACCGGAGTCCGCCATCGCCTGGGAATACTTGAAGCCCTCGACCGTCCCCGCGGTCCGGCCGAACAGCCCGTGGAGCGACGGGCCGATCTTGTTCTTTCCTGCCTCCAAGGAATGGCATGCCTTGCACTTGTTGAAGGTCCTTTCGCCCTTGGCCGCATCGCCAGCGGACAATGCCGGGGCGATAGCTAGAAACGGCAGGCCGGCCAGGGTCAAGCAGAGCGACAGAACATGAAGGCTGCGACGCATGAATAGCTCCTCGTTGGCGGTTCGGCTTTCAGTAGCAATAGCGATGGCGGCGGAGCCAAGTCAACGCAACCCTGCCCGTGCGGCGGATTCGCGCGCAGCGCCGGCCATCCGGCGACAGTGTGCCGACTTGACTTGGCTCGTGGGGCGATTGAGATAGAGGAACGCCCGCCGGCCATCGGGATTACAAAGGGGCCGAAGAGCAGGCCGCGCCGCGCATTGTCGCGTCGCAATCAATTTTGGAGGGGCAAGGATGCTGAAAGAATTTCGTGACTTCGCGATGCGGGGAAACGTGATCGACTTGGCCGTCGGCGTCGTCATCGGAGCCGCCTTCGGCAGGATCGTTGCCTCGTTGGTCGACGACGTGATCATGCCGCCGATCGGCTACCTTATGGGCGGCATAGACTTCTCCGACTTTTTCGTCACGATCGCCGGCGGCGACTTCCCGACGCTCGCCGCCGCCAAGGAGGCGGGCGCCACCACGATCAACTATGGCGTCTTCATTAACACGGTGATTCAATTCCTTATCGTCGCCTTTGCAATCTTCATTGTGATCAAGCAGATCAACCGCTTGCAAAGAAAGGAGGAAGCGGCACCGGCCGCTCCGCCGCGCGAGGAGGTCCTACTGGCCGAGATCCGCGACATCCTGAAGTCGCGCGGCTGATTGTACGTGCTACCATGCCCGAGGCGGTCGCGCCCTAGACAATTGCACCCGCGCGCTCGTCCGCTCCCCTCCTCGCATGCACCGAACTCCTAGTTCGCGCGGCAGATTGCCGCTGCGCGACAGCTGAAAGGTTGAGCCATGAAGAAGCTATTGGTCGGACTAGCGATCGGACTGGGCGCCGTTGTCGTCTTGCTAGTCGCCGCAGTTATCGCGGTACCGCTGCTGGTCCCGCTCGAGACCTATCGCGCGCAGATCGAGCAGCAGGCGAGCAAGGCGACCGGGCGCGAAGTCAAGATCGGCGGCGACATGAGCCTGTCCATCCTCCCCTCGCTGGCCGCCCGGGTCGAGGAGGTGACGCTGGCGAACGCTTCCTGGGCCGCCGAGCCGACAATGGCCAAGATCGGCGCGCTGGACATCAAGCTGCAGATCTGGCCGCTGCTGACCGGCGAGGTCGCGATCGATCGCTTTGTCCTGGTCGAGCCGGTGATCAACCTGGAAGTCTCCGAGGACGGCAAGACCAACTGGGACTTCGGCGGCGCGCAACAGCCCGAGGCCGGAGACGGTGGAGCTAACGGGGGCAGCGGCGACAGCGCAGGCGGCGGGTTCGATCTTGCAGACCTGAGGCTCGGCGACGTGCGACTGGAACGCGGCAAGCTGACCTACAAGGACGGCGCGAGCGGCACCGCCTATGCGGTCGACGACATCAACGTCGACCTTTCCTTGCCGGGCTTGAGCGAGCCCTTCGCTGCCAAAGGCTCGGCGGTCTGGAACGGCAAGACGGTCGAGCTCGACGTTTCCGCAGACTCGCTGGAACCGCTGATGAAAGGCGGCGCCAGCAAGCTGGAAGCCAAAATCAGCTCCGAGCCGATCGCCTTCAGCTACAACGGCGATGTGAGCGCGCCCAACCCGCTCAAGCTCGCCGGCACGGTCGACCTCGACATCCCCTCGGTCCGCGAGCTGGCCGCCTGGGCCGGCCAGCCGCTCGATTTTCCGGGCGAGGGCTTCGGTCCCTTCTCCGCCAAGGGACAGATCGACGTGACTGACAAGAAGATCGCCTTGAGCGACGCCGATATACGCTTCGACGCGATTAACGGCAACGGCGCGCT
>JBOHKJ010000188.1:0-3750 GCA_050728975.1 Kiloniellales bacterium
GCGTCCAGCAGCGAGAAATGGAAGCCCTCGGGAATGCCCTCGCGCGCCCAGGGAATGGGGTTGGGCTCGTAACCGCCCATCACCAGGCCGCCGACCTCCTCCTTGAAGTAGATCAGCCGGTCGGGATCGCGCAGCGTCGGCAGCGTCTTGTCCACGCCCTCCATCGGCTCGGTCACCATGTACTGATGCTGGACCGAAACCAGCGGCACGTTGACGCCGGCCAGCTGGCCAACCTCGCGCGCCCACTGCCCGGCGCAGTTCACCACTGTCTCGCAGGCGATCTCGCCCTGCGAGGTCGCCACGCCGGCGACCCGGCCGTTCCTGATCTCGACCCCTGTGACCGCACAGTCCTCGACGATCGTCGCCCCGCCCTGGCGCGCGCCCTTGGCGAGCGCTTGCGTGATGTCGGAGCAGGCGGCCTGGCCGTCGGTCGGCAGGAAGGCCGCGCCGACCAGGTCGCCCACGTCCATCAGCGGCCAAAGATCCTGCGCCTCCTTGGGCGACAGCAGGTGCATCTCCAGGCCGAAGGACTTGGCGGTGGTGGCCTGGCGCTCGATCTCGATCAGCCGCTCCCGATTGCAGGCGAGGCGGAGCCCGCCGTTCTGCTTCCAGCCCGTCGCTTGCCCCGTTTCTTTCTCAAGTTTTCCATAGAGCTCGACGCTATTCTTGAGAAGCTGCGTGATGTTGGCGTTGCTGCGCAGCTGGCCGACCAGGCCGGCGGCGTGGAAAGTGCTGCCCGAGGTCAACCTGTGGCGCTCCAGCAGCACCACCTCGCGCCAGCCGAGTTTCGTTAGATGATAGGCGGTCGAGCAGCCGATGATGCCGCCGCCGATGATGACTGCGCGCGCCGAAGTCGGAAGGGTACTCATAAAAGGGAAACTCTCACTTGCTCCGCTGTTGCTCGTAGACCTGCTCGAAGCGGGCCAGGTTCTCCTCCGTGTAGGCGGCATAGTCGAAGTCGATCTCGGAATGAATCTCCGAGACCATCGACCACATGGCTTCGCGCAGCAGGGAGGCGCACTTCATGGCGCCGTAGCGCCGCTTGAGCTCGGCTTTCGCCGGCTTGCCGAAATAGAGACTCAGCAGCTCGTCTTCCAAGTGCGCGCCGTACTCGTTGTTCGAAGCCAGGTTGGCGAGATCGAACAGCGGCGAGTTGAAGCCCGCGTAGTCCCAGTCGACCAGCCAGAGCCGCTGCCCGTCGTCGATGAAGTTGGCGGCGAGCAGGTCGTTGTGGCCGAAAACCACCTCGATCGGCCCCACCTCCTCCTCTAAGCGTGCGGCGCTCTCGAGCAGAGCGGGCAGCCGCGCCAGCGAACGGCTGTTGCCGTAGCGGAGCGTCCTGGCGTAGCTGCGAACCGCCTGGAACACCCAGAACATCAGCAGCGGGCCCGAGAGGTGCTTCGGCATTTCCCGATGGACCCGTCCGATCAAGTCTACCAGGGCGGGCAGCCGCCTTTCCTCGCGCAGCTGCTCGGGCTTCAAGGTCATGCCCTCGACGAACCCGGTCACCAGCACGCCGGGCGCGGTATAGATCACCGGCGGCGAGATTCCGGCCGCCGAGGCGGCCCGCGCCGCGGCCTGCTCGTTGAGGCGCAGGATGCCGTGAATCGGCATGTCGGCGCCAAGACGGACGAAGCAGTCGCGGCCCTTGTCGCGCACCCGGCAGTTGAGGTTGGTGATGCCGCCGGTGATCGGCTGCGGCTCGACCGGCCCCGACCAGCAGGGCAAGGCCGCGACCCGCGCAATCAGCTCATCGTCGCTTGCCATCCCGCCCACCCCGTCAGGCAAAGCCGAGTTGACGCTTGCGCTCGTTCGCCCAGGCGGCGATCAGGCGATCGGCGATGATGGCGATGAAGGCGACGCAGAGCCCGGCCACGATGCCGCGCCCGGTGTCGGCCTTGGTGAGCGCGATGTAGACTTCCTGGCCCAGGTCGCGGGTACCGACCAGTGCCGTGATCACCAGCATCGAGAGCGCCAGCATGATGGTCTGGTTGATGCCGAGCATGATCTCCGGCAGCGCGAGGCGCAGGCGGACCTTGAGCAGAAGCTGCAGCGGCGTGCAGCCCGAGGTGGTCGCGGCCTCGATCAGGCTGGACGGCACCTTGCGGATGCCGTGATCAGTGTAGCGCACCGCCGGCGCCAGCGCGTAGGCGACGACGGCGATCATGGCCGAGAAGTCGCCGACCCGGAACAGCATCACGACCGGGATCAGGTAGACAAACGACGGCAAGGTCTGAAGCGTATCGATGATCACTTGGACCACCCGATGCGCCCGTTCGTCGAGCGCCGCCCAGATACCGAGCGGAATGCCAACGAGCGCGGCGAAGCACACCGAGATGCCGCAGAGGTAGACGGTGATCATCGCCTTTTCCCATTGGCCGGTGACGGCGATGAAGAGCGCCAGCGCGCTCACCAGGAGGGCGAGCCGCCAGCCGCCGAGGTGCCACCCGGCCGCGCCCAGCAGGGCGACGACGCCGAGCCACGGCAGCTCCAGGAGAAAGCGCTTCACGGGAATCAGAAGGTTCGACAGGAGAGCGTTCTTGACCGCTTCCAGCTGGTCGAAGAAGTGGACGTTGACCCAGGCCACCAGCGCGTCCCAGAACGGCCCGGTGGTGATCCTGAGCGCATCGGGATAGCGATCGAGCGCCGGCAGCACCAGCCCCAGCAGCGTCGCGGCAACCATGATGGCGAGGGCGACCAGGAGATACTTCTTTCCCTCTTGGCTGCCGAAGGGCCCCTCCCCGCCGCTGCGCCGGGCGAAGGCCTGGCTGAAGCGGTCGAGGGCGATCGCCAGAAGGGTAATGGCGATGCCGGCTTCGAGTCCGTTGCCGATGGCCAGGCGCCGCAGCGAGACCAGGACGTCGTAGCCGAGGCCGCCGGCGCCGATCATCGAGGCGATGATCACCATGTTGAGCGACAGCATGATCACCTGGTTGAGACCGATCATCAGCGTCGGGCGCGCTGCCGGGATCAGCACCTTCCACAGCATCTGTCGCTGCGAGCAGCCGGCCATGCGGCCGAACTCGACGATCTCTTCCGGCACCAGGCGGAGCGCCAGCATGGTGGTGCGCACCATCGGCGGCATGGCGTAGATGACGGTTGCGGTCAGTGCGGCCACCGCGCCGAAGCCGAAGAGGAACAGCACCGGCACCAGGTAGGCGAAGACCGGCA
This sequence comes from Kiloniellales bacterium, assembly GCA_050728975.1. Lineage (GTDB taxonomy): Bacteria > Pseudomonadota > Alphaproteobacteria > Kiloniellales > JBOHKJ01 > JBOHKJ01. The sequence continues at coordinate 3,172 of JBOHKJ010000188.1, forward strand.
CGGTCTGCATGAGATCGAGGACCGGCGTGATGGCGCGCTCGAAACGCGGATGGCGGTAGCCGAGGACACCGAGAAAGAGACCGCCGGCAGCACCGAGCGGCACCACGACCACGATCGAGGACAGCGTGATGGCCGCGCTCTCCCATTGGCCGAAGACGACCAGGTAGGCGAAGCAGAGCGCGACCAGGATCGCAAGGTTTCGCCCGCCGACGCGCCAGGCAATCAGGGTCAAGGCGGCGACCAGACCCAGCCACGACAGCGGCGGCGTCTGCCAGACCTCGCCGCCGCCCAGCGGCAGCTTGAAGCCGGCGACCAGCAGGCCCTCGGCCGCCCACAGCGGCCAGTCGAGCAGCCAGGAGATCGAGCGCGTGAATTCCTTGAAGGTGAAGAGGCCGAGATCGAAGTCGTTGATCAGCCACTTCATGAAGGCGCTGATCCAGGGGCCGAGCGGCACTTCCCAGCCGCGCGGGTAGACCATCGCCGCCGGCCAAGTCGCGCGGCCGAGCCACAGCGCCAGCAGGAACGCGAGGCCGAGCGCCAGCAGCGCGGCGGTGGATCGCGCCCTGCGTGGCCTAACGG
>JBOHKJ010000189.1:0-2222 GCA_050728975.1 Kiloniellales bacterium
CGCGATGTTCACGCGCATGCTCGAGGAGGCGCGGCGGACGCCTGCCGAGTTCGAGCCGCTCTGCCGCTCCCTGTTCGGCGCCATGCAGGGCGGCGGCCGCCTCGGATTCGAGCGCGTGGAATGGTTCAATGGCGGCCTGTTCGACGACGACAGCACCCTGCCGCTGACCAGACCGCACATCGAGCAGGCGCTCGATGCCGCCGCCATGGACTGGTCGCAGATCGACCCCTCGGTCATGGGCACGCTGTTCGAGCGCGGCCTCGACCCGGACAAGCGCAGCCAGCTCGGCGCCCACTACACCGACGCCGAGAAGATCATGAAGATCATCGAGCCGGTGATCCAGCGGCCGCTCGCAGCCGAATGGGCCGAGGCGAGGGCCGGGATCGAGGCCCTGCTGGCCAAGGGCGCGCAAAGCGCGGCGCCCGGCGTCCGGACCAAGGCCCGCAACGATGCGGCGAAGCTCTACAAGGGCTTCCTCGACCGCCTGCGCAGCTTTCGCGTGCTGGACCCGGCCTGCGGCTCCGGCAATTTTCTTTATCTGGCGCTGCAGACGCTGAAGGACCTCGAGCATCGCGCCGGCATCGAGGCCGAGGCGCTTGGCCTCCTGCGGGAGTTTCCCCAGGTCGGGCCGGAGCAGCTTCTTGGCATCGAGATCAACCCGTATGCCGCCGAGCTCGCCCGGGTCTCGGTGTGGATCGGCGAGATCCAGTGGATGCAGCGCAACGGCTTCGGCATCGCCCGGAACCCGATTCTCCGACCGCTCGACACCATTGAATGCCGCGACGCAATTTTGAGCCCGGACGGAACCGAGGCGGACTGGCCCGCCACGGATGCGATCATCGGCAACCCGCCTTTCTTGGGCGGCAAGATGATGCGCACGGGCTTGGACGATGCCTACGTGGATCGACTGTTCGCCGCCTACACCGCACGTGTGCCGCGCGAAGCCGACCTCGTATGCTACTGGTTCGCCAAGAGCGCCCATCAGCTTCGCGCCCAGAGAGCCGGCCGTAGCGGCCTGGTCGCGACGAATTCCATCCGCGGCGGCGCCAACCGGCGGGTGCTCGACGAAATCCGCCAAGCTTGCGTGATCTTCGAGGCCTGGGACGATGAGCCTTGGGTAATCGAGGGCGCGGCGGTCCGCGTCTCGCTCGTCTGCTTTGCCCCTGCCGGCGATCCGGTCGCGCGCGTCTTCCGCTTGGACGGCGAGCCGGTCGCAGAGATTTACAGCGATCTAACCGCGCGCCATGGCACCATTGGCATCGATCTGACCAAAGCAGCGCGTTTGCCGGAGAACGTCGGCGTTGCCTTCATGGGCGACACCAAGGGCGGGGCCTTCGATGTCCCAGGCGAGCTGGCTAGGGAATGGCTCCGCGCCCCCATCAACCCCAACGGCCGCCGGAATTCGGACGTGCTCCTACCCTGGGTCAACGGCCTCGACGTCACCCGGCGTCTACGCGACATGTGGATCATCGATTTTGGGTGGACGATGACCGAGGCCGACGGATCGCTCTACGAAGCGCCGTTCTCCTATGCCGAAGAGCATGTCCAAAGGGTGCGTGTCGCACGTCAGCAACGCGGTTATGCGCGCCATTGGTGGCGGCACGAGCGCCCAAGGCCGGAAATGTGGGCAGCGCTGTCCGGGGTAGCTCGGTACATCGCAACGCCGACGGTAGCGAAGCATCGATTGTTTGTCTGGCTTGACCGGGCAGTGTGCCCCGATCACCAACTCATCGTCGTCGCCCGAGATGATGACGCAACGTTCGGCATCCTGCACAGCCGGTTGCACGAGCTGTGGGCGCTGCGGCTGGGGACATGGCTTGGCGTAGGCAACGATCCGCGGTACACGCCGTCCACGACCTTCGAGATGTTCCCTTTCCCAAACGGCCTCACACCCGATACCTCCGCCGAGGACGTCGATGAGCCGCGGGCGCAGCGAATCGCGGCGGCGGCCAGGCGACTGAACGAGCTCCGGGAAAACTGGTTGAACCCGCCCGACCTCGTGGTGCGCGTGCCGGAGGTCGTGCCGGGTTTTCCGGACCGCATCCTGCCGAGGGACGAGGAGGCGGCAAGCCAAGGACGCCCGAGGACGACAAGCCAAAGGCGCCCAAGGCAAGTGGCTTGCCGCGCCCGCGCCGGCTCAGGGCGTAGGTTGGGTGGAGCCGAAGGCGAAACCCAACGAACGGATGCGGCCGCGGGTGCGCCGATGTTGGGTTGCGCTGCGC
>JBOHKJ010000190.1:0-4458 GCA_050728975.1 Kiloniellales bacterium
CGGCTGTTGCCGAAATGCCTCGTTGAACCACACCATATGCATTACGTGAGGCGGACGCCCCAGCGCGTCGATGCAGGTAACGAGCTGATCGAGATATTCCTCGGGCTTCAAAACCATGACGTCGCAGTCGATGCCCAACAGGTTGGCAGCGCTCTGGCAGTACTCTTCCTCGAGCCTTGCATTCAGGTCCGTTGTTCGGGTCCGCATGTTGAGGCCACCAACCGCCGGCCCCAGATAGGAAGAGATCAAGGTCGAGTCGAGTCCCCCGGAGAAGAGCATGACGGCGTCTTCCGGAGTGGCAATGTCTCGTACGAAATCGGCCAGAGCCGTGTCGAGGGTCGCCAATCGGGTCGCCGTCGGCTGGTCCACGAAATCCGCGCGGACCCTGTCGAACAATTGGCTGGTGACGCTTGGGCCGCCGAGATCTATTGTCACCTCTTGGCCATGCGCGACCTTTTGCACCGCCTCCGCGTACGTGTCGGTGCCGGGCACTTGACCGAACAGGAAATGATCGACCAGCGCGTGGCTGGAGATTGCGCGGCAGCTCGAAGGCAAGCAGGCGACGACATATCTGAAGCTATCGGAAACGAGGACGCCGCCATCCACGATGGAAAAGAATAACTGATAGCTTGAAGACAAACCTCGCCACAGGGTGATCTGTTGCGGCTGTCCCTCATAAGACGAGATTCTTATGAGCGAAGCGTCGCCCCTTTCAATGCATATGTCCTGCTCGACCGAATTCCCGCGGTCGGGAGACGTTGCCAGCAAGCGCTGGCAATCGCTATCGGTCGCTCCAAAGAGCAGCCAAACGTACGCATTACGCTCCAGGCGGCGCACGGCTGGGCAACAGAGACCGACCGTCAGCTTTGCCCTATTGCCCTCGAAGGTATCGTCGTCAGCATCGGTCGGCTGGTGCAGGAGCCGCTTTGCGGGCCCCTGCTTTCCGGGAAGCGTCTTGCGGGATTCCCGATCGCGGCGATGCGCGTCGGCCTTGGCGCTGCCGGTCTGCAGCTTGTCGACTTCATGGCCGAGCTCGTCGAACGGTGCGTGGGGCTTTTTTTGATCGCCGTCCGTGCTCTCCACGATGTCCGATTCCTCCGCCTGGAGCGCGACGACAGGTCGCGCCTCGAGTGCGACTTGCCGAGTTGGGTTCTTGTTCCCGCCCTTCTGCGACCGAAAGGCGGTAGGACGGCGAGGGGAGGAGATGCCGATGGCGAGCGAATAGTGCCGGCGGAAGCGTGCAGTGTAAATAGAATCGCTTATTCGGCGCGAGCGGAACGCGATCTGAGCTTCCGATAGGCCGGATTACACTTCAGGCCGCCGAGCGCCCCTCTCTGGGTTGCCGTTCGATCGTCTAAGAAATGGCAGGTTAGGACGACACCCAGCGAAGATTCGGATCCAGGCGTCGCTCGCTCAATAAATGCTGTAGCTGCTTCAAGCGGACGAACCGCCTGGAGTCGAAGGGCTCGTCGCCCAGTCCGTCGTCGCTGAGCCACCGCCCGATCTCGTCACAGCCGGCTTCCAAGGTCCAAGACGGCGAAAAGCCCGGCAGGCCGCTCTTGCTCTTGGCAAAGCTCACGCGGTAGGAGCGCGGGTCATTGCCGGCTTCTCCCGTGATTTCCATGCGGGCGCTTCCGACCATGGCAACGACGGCCTCGGCTATGTCCTTGACCTGATAGTTCGCGTCCTCTCGCCCAATATTGAATCCTTCGCCGGCGACCGTGCCCGCGGGGGCCTCCACGGCAGCCACACAGGCCGCGGCGATATCTTCGATATGGACCAGCGGTCGCCAGGGCGTGCCGTCGGAGAGGACCCGGACGACATTGTGCTGCTGAGCCCAGCCGAACAGGTTCTGAACCACGAGATCGAAGCGTGTGCGGGCGCTAAGGCCGAAGGCCGTCGCGTTGCGCAAGAAGATCGGTTCCAGCCCCATGGGAATCAACTTTCGAAGATTGGCTTCGGTATCGACCTTCGATTTGGCATAGGCCGACAGGGGGACCATTTCCGCCGTCTCGTCGACCAGCCCGTCAGTGCCGGAGTTGCCGTATATCGAGCAGGAGGAAGCGAAGACGAAGCGGGTAACCCCCGCCTGCAACGCCGCCTCCGCCAGCCGCGTCGATCCGAGCGTGTTCACGTCATGGGTAAGCGAAGGGTCGAGCTGCCCCATCGGGTCGTTGGAAAGCGCGGCAAGGTGAACGATGGCGTCCAGCCCTTCGAGATCGGCGGGCACGATGTCCCGTACGTCCTTGGCGACCTCGTGATCCGGTCGGGCCAGGCGACGCTCGTCGGTGATGCAGTCGGCGAAGTAGGCGATGTCCAGGCCTCGAACGGTGTGGCCGGCCTCCTTCAGTCGACGAACGACCGAGGGGCCTATGTAGCCGAGATGTCCGGTCACCAGAACGTGCATCGCCAAAGATCTCCTCGAGCATCGAGTTCAAGTTAGGTGTGATTGAGGAGGGCCCGGAGCTGCGTGTGGGGTCGCTACACCTGGGAGCTCGCCGACGCGCCCTCAGTAGGCGTTGTTGTCATCCCAGACGATCCACAGGGTCTTCAAGATGATGCGAAGGTCAAGCCAGACCGACCAGTTGTCGATGTAGTAGAGGTCGTGCTCGACGCGCTGCCTGATCTTCTCCACGGTTTCGGTCTCGCCGCGCCAGCCGTTGACTTGCGCCCACCCCGTGATGCCCGGCTTGACCCGATGGCGTGCCGCATAGCGGTCGACCACCTCTTCGAGGCGCCGCCCCGAGGCGCGCAATCCGGTGGGGTGCGGGCGCGGTCCGACGATCGACATATCGCCCTTGAGAACGTTCAGCACCTGGGGCAATTCGTCGAGACTCGACTTGCGCAGGAAGCGCCCGACCCGGGTGATGCGCGGGTCGTCCCTCGAGGCCTGGCGCGAGCCGTCCTGGGCACCGACGTCGGCGCGCATGGTACGGAACTTGAAAACGTCGAAGGTCTTGTCGTTGAAACCGTAGCGTCCTTGCCGAAAGAGAACGGGACCGGGCGAATCGAGCTTGATTGCCAGCGCGATCAGCAGCATGAGCGGGCCGACAAAGAGCAATACGAACAGCGAGATAACCCAATCCTCGACGGCCTTTACCGCATACGACCAGCCGGACAACGGGCGGTCGAAAAGGTGCAGCATGGGCAGCCGTGCGTCGTTTGTCGTCGAGCGATCGAGGAAATTGAAGCCGATAAGATCGGGGGCCAGTCGAAGCTCTACCGGCTTGGTCGCCAGCTGCTCGATCAGCCTCAGGAGACGCTGTTCCGCCCGCCAGGGCAGCGCAATGATGATCACGTCGACCTGATGCGCCTCGATGCACTTGATAAGGTAGGCCGTGTCGCCGAGCAGGCTGTAGCCGGAGATTTCGTTGGGGACACGGTCCTTGCGGTCGTCGAAAAATCCGACGATCTGAAAATACGGGGCGCCGAACGTCTTTAGATGCTTGGCCAGGCGCTCGCCGTTTTGCCCCGCCCCGACGATCGCTGCGCGGCGTGCGAAGCGACCCTCGGCGGCCAGCTTTTCCGTCACGCCGCCGACCAGCAGGCGCCCGACCGGGAGCAACACCATGACACCGGTCACCCAGGTTCCCGCCCAAAAGCGAGAATACTCGGCCGTGACCTGCGAGGCGAAGCCGATGGTGAGCAGGATGCCGACAGTGATCAACCAAGCGATCAGCACCCGGTCGATCCGTCGGATGTTCTTGAGGAGGTCGCTTTCCTGATAGATCCCGGCCGAGTGGAACACCACGATCGCAACCAGCGTGCCGGTCAGGGTGGGCTCGACGTAGTGGAACTCGGAGTCGATCCCCTTCAGGCGCTCGTACAGCAGGTAGGATGCATAGCCCGCCAGGAGAATCACCCCGGCGTCGAAGACGCGCAGCAGCATGCTGACTGCGGTCAACGGGATTGGTCTCTCTAGCGGCCCGGTGCGGCGCCCGTCGAGCGCTTCTGCTCCGGCCTTCAAGACCAGCTTGGATAGTGACGAATCCACCCCTCGTGTGTCCCTCTCACCTCGCCTAGCCGCCCCTCGGGACTTTTACCCGCAGCCGAGCCTCGACTTGCTACGCCGTTGTGTGCCCTGGTCTGCCATTCCAGGTCGGCCGCGACAGTCAGTAGACTGCGCGCGGCGGGAACTTGTTCCCAGCCCGCGTCGGTCGCTGCCTCATTGGGGATTTTTAGCATCTTTACCTGGTCCGTCCTGTGACATGTGTCACAGCGGTAACGAACGCCGCCAAAGATGTAGATTTATTGAGTATACGCGAGATTGCGCAAATAGACAGAGCTAAGTGGGCTGTTCTTCTTACAGCCTTTCCCCAACCTACGTTTGTCAGTATGCTCTAAAATATCTGGGGGCTGTAGGCCGCGATCGGACACGACAAGATGGGTCATTCCTTACTAGTCGGCGCAGGGTAGATCTGCGGTTTTCGCGTCGGTGGCTCGTGCGGGGCTGCGAGG
>JBOHKJ010000191.1:0-2290 GCA_050728975.1 Kiloniellales bacterium
ACAGGCCGGCGCTCTAACCAACTGAGCTACACCCCCGCGAAAAACCCAGGTCCGCGGGCCGCCGTCATGTACTCCAGGGGCCCTGGGGTGTCAAGGAAAGCTGCCCGATTCCGCCACTTTCGGCGGCTTCGGGCGGGCCAGGGAAGGCCCCGGACGGACCGGCGGCGGCTGGTGGGCGATGACGGGCTCGAACCGCCGACCCCCTCGGTGTAAACGAGGTGCTCTACCGACTGAGCTAATCGCCCCCGTGGCGACCGCCGGATCGTCCGTCCGGCCCGCCACGTTCAGGAAGCGTAGACGGCCGCCTCGCGGAACGCGCGAAGCGGCCGATCTCCCCAGCGCAAACCGCGCGTCGTTAGTTCAACGAGTCTTTCAGTCCCTTGCCGGCTTTGAATTTGGCCTGGCGCGATGCAGGAATCTGAATCGGCTCGCCGGTGCGCGGATTGCGGCCTTGCGAAGCCGCGCGACGCGCAACACTGAAAGTACCGAAGCCGACGAGGCGAACATCCTTGCCGCCCTTCAAAGCATCGGTGATGGAATCGAAGACGCCGTCGACCGCCTTCGCGCTATCCGCCTTCGACAGACCGGTGCGATCGGCGACAGCGGCCACGAGATCGTTCTTGTTCACAGTTGAACCCCCCTTTTCAAATCACTGCCCTAAGGGACGAAGCAAATCCACCTCGATCGAAGTGCGGCGAGTCTAGTTTGCGGCCGCTCCCCGGTCAATGCGCGAACAGGCGGAATCGCTAGGGTTGCTGCCGCTTCCGAGGTCCCCGAAGTCGCTCTTGCGACAACGCCGCAAGAGCTCGATCGACCTCAGTGGGTCATGATCCCGCTGTGATCGGGGTCGCCCTTCACGGCCGCGCTGCTGTCCACCGGCTCGGTCCATTCGATGGGCGTCGGCTTCTCGGTCAGCGCCTGCGCCAGAACCTCTTCCACCGAAGATGTGGGAATGATCTGGAGACCGCGCTTCACGTTGTCCGGGATCTCCGCCAAATCCTTCTCGTTCTCCTTGGGTATCAGCACGGTCTTGATGCGTCCGCGCAAGGCGGCGAGGAGCTTCTCCTTGAGGCCGCCGATCGGAAGCACACGCCCGCGCAGCGTGATCTCGCCCGTCATGGCGAGATCGCGGCGGATCGGAATGCCGGACAGCACCGAGACGATCGCAGTCACCATGGCGACGCCCGCCGACGGGCCGTCCTTGGGTGTCGCACCTTCCGGCACATGGACGTGGATGTCCTTCTTGTCGAACAGCGTCGGCTTGATGCCGAAGGTGATCGCCCGGCTCTTTACGAAGGATTCCGCGGCCTGAATCGACTCTTTCATCACCTCGCCCAACTTGCCGGTCGCCGTCACCTTGCCCTTGCCGGGCACGGTCACGGCCTCGATCGACAGCAGCTCGCCGCCGACCTCGGTCCAGGCCAAGCCGGTTGCCATGCCGACCATGTCTTCGAGCTCGGCCTCGGCGTGACGATAGCGCGGAACGCCGGCATACTTTTCCAGGTTCCGGCGGTTGAGGTGAAGGCTCTTTACCTTGCCGATGGCGATTTCCTTCACCGCCTTGCGGACCAGACCGGCCAGCTCGCGCTCCAGGCTCCGTACGCCGGCCTCGCGCGTATAGACGCGGATCAGGTCACGCAGCGCCTGATCGGAGATCGACCATTCGCCGTCCCGCATACCGTGCTCTTTCAGCTGCTTGGAGATCAGGTGTCGCTTGGCGATCTCCAGCTTCTCGTCCTCGGTGTAGCCGGGAATGCGGATTATTTCCATGCGGTCGAGCAGCGGCTGCGGCATGCGCAGCGTGTTTGCCGTAGTGATGAACATCACGTCCGAGAGGTCGTAGTCGACCTCCAGGTAATGGTCGTTGAAGGTGTTGTTCTGCTCCGGATCGAGCACCTCGAGCAGCGCCGCCGAAGGATCGCCACGCCAGTCGTTGCCCAGCTTGTCGACCTCGTCGAGCAGAAACAACGGATTCGACGACTTGGCCTTTTTCATGGACTGGACGACCTTGCCGGGCATCGAGCCGATGTAGGTCCGGCGATGGCCGCGGACCTCGGCTTCGTCGCGCACGCCGCCGAGGCTCATGCGCACGAAGTTGCGGCCGGTCGCCCGGGCCACCGACTTGCCGAGCGAGGTCTTGCCGACGCCCGGAGGGCCGACCAGGCACAGGATCGGACCCTTCACCTTGTTCATGCGCTGCTGGACCGCAAGATACTCCAGGATCCGATCTTTGACCTTCTCCAGGCCATAGTGATCGGCGTCCAGCACCACTTTTGCGTGATTGATGTCC
>JBOHKJ010000192.1:0-1534 GCA_050728975.1 Kiloniellales bacterium
GTAGATGCGCCGCCGCCGCAGCGCCGCCGGCTCGTCGGGCAGGGGCTTCGCCTCCGGCGCGGTGAGCGCGATCAGCCGCGTGGTCTCGGCGCGCGACAGCCTGAGACGCCGCGCGACCGTCGCCCCGGCCCCGCCCTCGGGCAGCAGCGCGGCCAGGCGCAGCAGCGGATCGGGCGCCGCGTCGGCGTCTTCTAGAGCGAGATAGGCGGCGAGCGAGTCGGCGCTCTCGACCTCCGGCAGATAGTGAGCGGCGACCCCGCAGGCGATCATGGCTTCGAGCGCCGGCAGCGGCTGCGGCGCTTCCAGCAGCTTCAGCGTCTCCTGGCGCAGCCGCTCGCCGGAGAGATTGGCAAGGCCCGGCGCCATCTCCATCGCCACCGCGAGCAGCGCCGGCGCCGGCGGCTCGTGACCGTAGTGGGCCTGGAAGCGGAAGAAGCGCAGCAGGCGGAGATAGTCTTCCTCGATGCGCGCGCGGGGATCGCCGACAAAGCGCACCCGCCCCGCCCTGAGGTCGGCGAGGCCGTCGAAGGGATCGTAGAGCGTGCCGTCGGGCGCGCAGGAGAGCGCGTTCATGGTAAAGTCGCGCCGTGCCGCATCGGCGGCCCAGTCGTCGGTGAAGGCGACCTTGGCGCGCCGTCCGTCGGTTTCGAGGTCGCGGCGCAGCGTGGTGATCTCGAACGGCAGGTGATCGACCACCGCGGTCACCGTTCCGTGCTCGATCCCGGTCGGCACCGCCTTGATGCCGGCGCGCTCCAGGAGCGCCGTCACCTGCTCCGGCGGCGACGGCGTTGCGAGGTCGATGTCCTTGACCGGGCGGCCGGCGACAGCGTCGCGCACACAGCCGCCGACGAAGCGCACTGCGTCGCCCCCGGCGGTGAGCGCAGCGACCAGCGCGCACGTCTCGAGCGCCGTCAACCACTCCTGCTGCGGCAACTTGCCGGCCGGTGTCATGATCTTCCTGCGAGCCTCGCTGTCGCGCCTTTCGAACTGAAAGCCTACTCCTTCGGCGCGCTCGGAACGACCCTCCCGTCCTCCACATGCGGCGGCACCAGCTCGACGCCCGGCTCGACGCTGCCGTTCTGCACCAGCAGGAGCGCCACGACCACCAGCGCCAAGCCCACCAGCCCCAGCCACGGCCAAGGCGCCGCGGCCCAACCCGGCGGCGGCTCTCCCTCGGCGGATGCACGGCGCCGCGCATAGAGGAGATAGAGCGCAAAGGCGGCGAGCGGCAGCAGGACCGGCAGGACGACGGTGAGCAGGATCCTCAGCATGGCTGCAGCCGCCCGCCCAGCATCCTAGCCTGGGAACTCGTTGCCCGAGAGCCGGTTGCCCGACAACCGGTTGCCCGAGAGCTGGTCGCCGAGTATCTCGACCAGGTTGACCAGCATGCCGGCGGTCGCGCCCCAGATAAAGTGCGCCTCGTAGGGGAAGGCGTAGAAGTGCCGCTCCTTGCCCTGAAAGATGCGGCGATGGCGCTGGCAGCTTTCCGGACGCAGCAGAAAATCGAGCGGCACCTCGAAGACCGCCACCACCT
>JBOHKJ010000193.1:0-3740 GCA_050728975.1 Kiloniellales bacterium
TCCCCAGCCTGTGCCGCAAGGCCGTCCGGCCGGTAGAGGAAAACCGGGCATTTGTCGGGTCGTCTGCGCGAAGGGGTCATTCGGCGTCAAGTTGTATAGACAAGCCGCCAAGCCCTTGCCGGCCAGACACTTAGGTACCTATACCGCGCGCCATTGACAAACGGGCATTTGCCCTGTAGATTGTCGAGTCGACTGCCGATCCGAGCCGGCGAAAGCCCGGCGCCCCGGCCAGGAGCCTCGCGATGAGCGGTCAAGCCTTTGCAAAGAGCCAGGTTCTGCGGCCCTGCGCGCGGCCGGCCGGCGGCCTTTTCGGCGCCGCCGGGGTGTCGTGGGGCACTCGTTCGTTCCGGCGAATTGCCGCAGCGCCCTCGACCACTGCCATAATGACAGGCCAAGCCGTTGATCTGGAATGCCTTTACCGCCCGGAAAAATACCAGCAAGGGCGCGGAAAAGCGCCCTGCGGGACGCGCGGACCGGCGCTTTCGCTCCTCCGCGCCGTGCCTGTCGACCTGCCGGAAAGCCGCAGTCCCGCCACTGGCGCCCGGCACCGGCTATTTGGTGGCGAGGTATGTCGCCTCGGAATCGTCCATCGCGCTCCACCAGGCGGTATGGTGGACCGGAGACATGGTCCCGGTGACCGGCGACTTGAAGGCCTTGTCACGGTAGCTGATGATCGACTTGCCCTTATCCTTCTTCCACTGCTTGAAGGCAGCGACCGAGGAATCGATGTCCCACTTGGGATAGTCGGACTGGTTGGCCAGCTCGCGCACGTAGTCGGCTTGGAAGTCGATCATCTGGTAGGCGTCTTCCAGGGCCTCCTCGCGCTTTGCCCACTCGGCCATCTCGATCGTCATGTCTGCCTTCGACGGCAGCTTAATCCTACCCAGCATGATGTCGCGGGCGTACCAAGCTTCCACGTCGAACATGGTGAAGGTGTACCACTGGTCCTGCATGCCGATATAGAAGAGCGCGGGATTCTCCACCCACACCACGCCCTTGTAGAGTCCCGGCGCAAATAGCCGGTTCCTGGTGACCAATTTGAGATCGCTCGGCAGGAAGGGGAAGCTGTGCAGGTACCCGGTACACAGCACGATGGCGTCGAAGTCCTTCTTCGACTTGTCCATGAAGCGCACCGTCCTGCCTTCGACCTTGGTCAGAAGCTCGCGCTCGTCCATGCCCTTGGGCCAGTCGAAGCCCATGGCCGCCGTCCGGTAGGAGAAGGTGACCGACTTGGCACCGTACTTCTTGCACTGTAGGCCGATATCCTCGGCGGAGTAGGAGGCGCCGACGATCAGCAGGTCTTGGCCGGCGAACTCCTCGGCGCTGCGGAAGTCATGGGAATGAAGCACGCGCCCCGGAAAGGTCTCGATGCCGTCGAATTTCGGATAGTTAGGCACGGAAAAGTGTCCCGTTGCCACGACCACGTAGTCGAAGTCCTCGGCCGTAACCCTATTCTTCTTGAGATCGTGGGAGGTGACGACGAATCCGCCGCCTGGCTTGGCCTCGATCCAGCGCACCGGCGTCTCGAAGCGGACCCAATCGCGAACACTGCTCTTGGCGGCGCGGCCCATGATGTAGTTCGCCAGCGGCTCGCGCGGCGGATAGGAGGGGATCGCCTTGCCGAAATGCTCCTCGAAGGAATAGTCGGCGAACTCCAAGCCTTCCTTCGGGCCGTTGGACCAAAGGAAGCGGTACATGGAGCTTTGGACCGGCTCGCCGTTCTCGTCCGTGCCCACGCGCCAGGTGTAGCGCCACTGGCCGCCCCAGTCGGCCTGCTTCTCGAAGCACACCACTTCAGGGATTGCCTGCTTCTTGTCCCTGGCCATCGCAAAGGCGCGCAGCACACTAAGACCAGAAGGGCCGGATCCAATTACCGCAACTCGTGCCATGAAAGTTCCCCCCAATGTTCAGCTGTTGTCTTCCGGCCGCGTCACGATCGGGGCCGCTTTTTCTCCGGGTCGTAGAACGGAAAGCGCGCCACGGTCGCCGGCAGCCGCTTCTGGTGACCGTCGAGCTTGCCGACCTCGACCTCGGTCCCCGGTGCGGTGTATTCGACCGCCATGCGGCACAGCGCGACGTTCTTGGCCAGGATCGGCGAGCGCGTGGCACTGGTGACCACACCCACCTGCAGGCGCCCGACGTGGACGCAGTCGCCGTGCGCCGCTGGCTCGTCGCCGACCAGCTCGAGACCGACCAGGCGCCGTTGCGGGCTCTTCTGGCGACGCAGCAGTGCGTCGCGGCCGATGAATTCCTCCTGCTTGGTCTTCAGCGGCACGGTGAAGCCGATTCCGGCCTCGAAAGGATCGGTCTGATCGTCGAATTCGCAATCGGCGAATATCAGACCGGCCTCGACCCGCAGCATGTCGAGCGCCTTGAGGCCGAGCGGGGTCAGCCCTTCGGGCTCGCCGGCCTTCCAGACTGCGTCCCAGATCGCGAGCGCGTCCTTCGGGTGGCACCAGATCTCGTAACCCAACTCGCCGGTGTAGCCCGTCCGCGATACGATGATCGGGATTCCATCGTAGCCACCGATGCGGCCGATCGAGAATCGGAACCAGGAAAGCTCTGCCAGGCTTGCCTGGACCGGCGGTGTCCAGACGATCCGCTTGAGAATGTCGCGGCTGAGTGGGCCCTGAACCGAAAGGTTGTGCAACTGGTCGGTCGAGCTCTTGACGCGCACGTCAAGGCCGCGCTCGCCCGCCTTAGCCCGCAGCCACTCGCCGCAGAAGTCCGTGCCACAGATCCAGCGGAAATTGTCGGCGCCGAGCCGGAACAGCGTGCCGTCGTCGATCATGGTGCCGGTGTCGTAGCAGAGCGCGCTGTAGACAACCTCGCCCGCCGAAAGGCGCCGGACATTCCGCGTCAGGCAGGTCTGCAGCAGCAACTCGGCGTCGGGACCGAGGACCTCGAACTTGCGAAGAGCCGAAAGGTCCATGATCGTCGCCTTCTCGCGGCAGGCCCAGTATTCCTCGATCGCGCCGCGATTGGTGAACTCGTTCGGCAGCCAGTAGCCCTTGTACTCGACGAAATTGCGCGTCAAGGCGGAGGTGCGCTGGTGAAATCCTGTTTCCTTGGTCATGATCGCCTGGGAGTCAGGGCGCTTGCGAAACCCGATCGACCGCCGGAACCGTTCCCGCGCAGGGTAGACCCGGAGGTGGATATCCGTCGGATTCCAGCCGTTCGCCGGATCGATGTCGTCGGGGCAGGCCGACGACACACAGACGAGATCGGTCAGCGCGTTGAGTAGGACGTAGTCTCCGGGCCGCGACCAGGGTTCGTCCAGGTAGAACTGGTTCTGGCCGTCGACACCGGTGTTGTAAAAGAAGTTCATCGCCATCCAGCCGCGCCGCGGCTGGATGGGGTAGGGCGCAAGCGCCGTATTGAAGTTGTCGGAGCAATTGACATGGCCGGGATAGCCGGCGTCCTCGTAGTACTTGGCGGTGCAGGCGAGCCCGAAGGCGTCGTGGCGCAGGCAGTTGTCCTGCAGGATCTCCACCAGCGGCCGCATGTCTTGATCGTAGTACTTGGCCTGCAGGCCCGGCCCCGGATAGCCGCGCCCCATCAGAGTCCTTGTCGTCGTCACGTCGAGGCACCGCTCGATGCCGCGGTCGAGTTGGGCGAGCGGGAAGGCCTGGAAATCGGAGCATTGACGTCCCTCGACGTCGATGATCTGGACGAACTCGCCAGACTTGACCTCATAGGCGGCGGCCGTCGCTCTGTCGATTCGGAAGTCGAGCCGCGGC
>JBOHKJ010000194.1:0-2068 GCA_050728975.1 Kiloniellales bacterium
GTCGAGGCCTACAGCATCGCCTTCGGCCTACGCAACGTCACCCACGTCGAGCAGGCACTAGCCGAAGCCTACCGGGTACTGAAGCCCGGCGGCCACTTCCTCTGCCTGGAGTTCAGCCGGGTGATGCTGCCGCTGCTGAGCGAGCTCTACGACCTCTATTCTTTCTCGGTGCTGCCGGCGCTCGGCGCGCTGGTTGCCGGAGACCGCGGGGCCTACAGCTATCTGGTCGAATCGATCCGCCGCTTCCCGCCGCAGGAGGAACTGGCCGAGCTGCTGAGGCTCGCCGGCTTCGAGCACGTCGGCTATCACAATCTTTCCGGCGGTATCGCCGCGATCCACAGCGGCTGGCGCCTCTAGGGCGAGCGAAGGAGCCCCCGTCAGTGCTGCGCACTCTCCGGATGCTGTTCCGCCTGTTGCGGATCGCGCGCACGCTGGCGCGCCATGATGCGCTCGCCGGACTTGAGCAGTTCGGCGTCGCGCCCGGCCTCTTGTGGCTGCTTCGACTCGGCGCCCGGCGCAGGATCGAGGGACGGCCGGGGCAGAAGCTGGCACGCGCCGCCGCCGCGCTGGGACCCAGTTTCATCAAGCTCGGCCAGTTCGCCTCGACCCGCGCCGACATTCTGGGCGAGGAACTGGCAACCGACCTTTCCGAACTGCAGGATCGTCTCCCTCCATTCTCCGGCTCGGAAGCGCGCAAGATCGTAGAAGGCGAGCTGGGTCAGCCGATCGAAGCGCTTTTCGGACGCTTCGATCTCGAGCCCGTGTCCGCCGCCTCGATCGCGCAGGTTCAATTCGCAGTTGCCCGCGACGGCACCGAGGTCGCGGTCAAGGTGCTCCGACCTGGGATCGAGCGCGCCTTTCGCCGCGACCTGGAGTTGTTTCACTGGCTGGCGGCAGCGGTCGAGGGCAACTTGCCGGCGTTCAAACGCTTCAAGCCCGTGGAGGTGGTGCGCACCTTCGAGGCGGTGATCCGCATCGAGATGGATTTGCGTCTAGAGGCGGCGGCAGCGCAGGAGCTGGCCGACAACTTCAAGGGTGACGCGACCTACCGGGTGCCGGCAGTGGACTGGCATCGCACCTCGCGCCGGGTGCTGACGATGGAGCGAGTCTCCGGGATTCCGCTGGACGACCGCGAGGAGCTGCTCGCCGCCGGCCACGATATCCGCGAAATCCTGACCAAGGCGGCAACGATCTTCTTCAATCAGGTGTTCCGCGACGGTTTTTTCCACGGCGACCAGCATCCGGGAAATATGTGGGTCGACGAGGCGGGCTGCATTGTCGCCGTCGACTTCGGCATCATGGGGCGACTCGACAAGAAGACCCGTGCCTTTCTCGCCGACATGCTGTTGGCACTGCTCGACCGCGACTATAGGCGTCTGGCAGAGGTGCATATCGAGGCGGGCTATCTTCCGGCCGGCCAGTCGATCGATCTCTTTGCCCAGGCGCTGCGCTCGATCGGCGAGCCGATCTTCGACCGTCCGCTGGAGGAGATTTCCTTCGCGCGCCTATTGGCGCAGCTGCTGCACATGGCCGAATCCTTCGCCATGCCGGTGCAGCCGCAACTGCTGCTGCTGCAGAAGAACATGCTGATGGCGGAAGGGGTGAGTCGGCGGCTCGATCCCGCGCTTAACATCTGGTTGCTGGCCCAGCCGCTGATCGAGGGCTGGATGCGCGAGCATCGCGGCCCCGAGGCCCGCCTGCGCGAAACTGCCGAACAGGCGATCCGCCTGGTCGAGCGTCTGCCGATAGCGGTCACCAAGCTGGAGGCCGCGGCCTCTGAGCTGGCCGACGACGGCCTCAAGCTGGCGCCCGAAACGCTGTCGGCGCTGGCAGCGGGCAACCGGCGCCGTGGCGGACTGCTGCTCTGGACGGCAGTTCTGGCTGCGCTCGGGCTATCGATCGCCGCCCTGCTTTAATCGCTCTCAGTGGCTTGCAAGGGGCCGGCCGTCTCCGTACCTTATCCACGACAACCGAACGTGAAATCCGAGGAATCTGCGTGACGCTTGCGGGAAAAAGAATCCTCTTGATCGTCTCGGGTGGAATTGCCGCCTACAAGGCACTCGAGCTG
>JBOHKJ010000195.1:0-1845 GCA_050728975.1 Kiloniellales bacterium
CGTCTGCGGTGCGTGCGAAAATGGACGAGCCGCAGCGGGGACAGAAAAACCGCCCGGCGTAGTCGCGTGTTTCGCCATCGATCGTCACCGCATCCTGAGGGAACACCGCGGAAGCGTGAAAAAGGGCTCCATGATGCTTGCGGCAGTCGAGACAGTGACAAAGGCCGACCCGGTATGGGAGTCCCGACGCCACAATTCGGACGTTGCCGCACAGGCAACCACCCGTGAATCGGTCCATGCTGCGTCTCCTCTGAAATCAAGCGGTCGGAATGGTTACAACGAACCCCGTTGAGCGTCCATGAAAGATGCGCCAGCCTTTTCGGCTCCTCCTCAATCCAACCACCTGTCGATCCACATCCGCTTCGGCGGCCGTGTCTTACACACCTTGCGCTTGAACCGGTCCTTCAAGTCCCAGACCGGCGTGGTCGGCCGAGCGCCATCATACTGGTCGATTAGCCTGTAAGGTGCCACCTGGACCTGGCGCCCGCACTTGCATTCGAGATGGATCACCTCGCGCCTGGCGATGTCGATCAGCAGGGGATTGCTGCCGGCGCGCTGAGAGACGACAAGCCGGCGGCGGCCGCGCGACGAGCGCAATCGACACTATCCAACTCGTATGTATGCTCAGTCTGCTCGGCTGGATCGGGTTCGCTCGGTCGAGGCCAAGCGGGAATCGCTCCATCCACGGCTGCGACAGCGCGCTCCGTTCGTGCTGCTTCCGCTTTCCGTACCGGGTCACGCCCCGTGGCTTGTACAGCGACAACGCCATGGACACGAGCGACTCCTCGCCGGAGATGCCCTGCGTTTTTGTGCAGGCGCCGCGCGCCGCCCGTTACCGGCTCGGCCGGATCAGCACCTCGGCGGAGATGCCGAGCCTCTCGTGCAGGCGACGGATCATGGCGATAGAAAGCCCGCGCTTGCGATTGAGCACTTCGGCAATACGGGTCCGCGTGCCGATGATCCCCTCCAGGTCGCGCCGCGTGAGGCGCTGCTGCTCCATGCGGAACTCGATAGCGTCGACCGGGTCGGGTGGGTCCATCGGGTGGTGCTCGCTCTCGTAAACATCGATGAGCGTCGCAAGCACATCGAGCCGGTCGCCCTTGGAAGTACCCAGCTTGGCGCCCCATAGCCGCCCGACCTCGGCCAACGCCGCTTCGTAGTCGGCCTCCGTGCGAATAGGCTTCACCTCAGCTGTCATACTCCACCTCTTTCACGTCGATCCGGTCGTAGTCCCGGTGCGTTCCGATCCACTTGATCCAGACGATGCCCTTCTCGAAGTCGACCGCCACGACTAGCCGGTAGTCGTTGCCCTTGATATTGAACACGATCCGATCGGCCGACACGATGCTGGCCGTCGCGTAGCGCCGCTTCACCTCGGCCGTGCTCGCCCAGCGAGCTTTTCGGACCTCGAAGAACCAGGCGTCGACCGCCGCTTTCAAAGCAGGCCGATCCTTGTGCCCGGCGCGTCCCTCGACGAACTGTCGCAAGGTGCGCCTGGCAATGATCCGCATGACCTAAAGCTAACATGCGCCCAAAATGGGCGCAAGCGCGAACGGCGAACCGGTCAACGGCCCCTAAGCGGCACGATGCCGAGGCCCGCCGCGTGAGGGTCCGCATGGCCGGACCGGAACCGTCAGCCCTTGCCGTCCGACAGGCGCTCGATCAGGGCAATGGCGGCAGCCGGCGCCTTCGGCTTGAAGCCGTTTATCGTGTAGAGGAAAACCTCGCGGGACTTGGGCGGGCTCTTCTCGGGCGCGCCGATCCGCTCGAGGTCGCCCGGCGTCTTGCCCTGCGACCAGAGGCGGGCGCGCTCCGCCCAGCGGTCGAGATCACGCGGCGGGTAGC
>JBOHKJ010000196.1:0-8349 GCA_050728975.1 Kiloniellales bacterium
GCGGCGGCGAGACGCGTAGAAAGAGCCTCGCGCTCCAGCGACTGCTCACCGAGCGTCCGCGCGCTCTCTTGGGCCTTTGCTTCCGCGGTATCGCGCGCCGTCTGTTCGGCTTGAAGCTTCTCCCGCCACTCCTGTTCCAACGTCCTGGCTTGTTCGGAGAGACGCGTTTCGCTATCCGCCTTCCAGCGCGCTTCCGCCTGCGTCCTCTCGGCCTTCATGCGCTGCGCGGCGGATTCCGCATCGGCGCTCAGCGCTCGTGCCGCCGCCATCTTGCGGTCAGCCTCCGCCTGCCAATTCGCCTGCGCCTCGGCGAGGCGCTTGTCCGCAGCGGCCTCGGCGTCCTTCACCGCCTCCTTCACCGCAGCGGCAATGCGGGCCTCGCTTTCCTTTTCCCAGTGGGCCCGGGCGGCGGCGAGCCGCTGCTCCAATTTCTCCGCTGCGTGCGCCTTGCTTTCCTGGGCGACGCGCTGGCCGTCGTCTTTGTGGCTCGCGAGTTTCGTCTCGGCCTCGGCGGCGTGCGCCCTGGCCGCCTCGAGCTCGCCCGAAAGGGCGGTCAGCTTCTGTCTGGCATCCTCGGCCCTCGCTTCCGCGGTCTCGTGCGCGCTGCGCTCGGTCTCGAGCTTCTTCCGCCATTCCTCTTCGAGCGCTTTGGTCCGTTCGGAGAGCCGCTTCTCGTGCTCCGCCCTCAGCTCCGCTTCGGCAGCAGCCCAATCCACATCGGCGTTCGGCGCGCTCGAAGGTGGCGCCGCCGCGACGGGAGGCTCCGCCGCGCTCTGCGCGCTGTCGTTTGCCCTCGCCTTCGCTGCGGCTTCGACCGACGGAAGCGGAACGTTAAGCTGGGCGACAATCGACGCCGTCTCGTTCTCGTCGATGCCGATCAGCCTGACCGACAGGCTCGAAGGTGCCGCCGTGTCGTCCGGAAGCAGCAGCTCGAGGCCGAGCAGGTCGTCGGCGGTCAGCGACCAGGTGCCGTCCTCGTTTCTCGATCCGCGGGAGAAGCGCGCCAGTCGCGGCAGCTTCATGACGCGGACGAGCAGCCGATGCTTCTTCCTGCCATGAGTCTTCAACAACGGCACGAGGTCGAGCGGGATACGCCCTCCTGCCCCAGCCGAGCCCGGCGCGGCCCTGGCTCTATCGCCCATACCAACTATCCTCTTGCCGCTCAGGGTTTCAAAGTGTCGGCGGCGCCAACCGGACCCTCGTAACCGTATTGTTCGCGAAAAGGATAAACCAACCGTTCACCAATGGCCGGCTCGACCGTAGTCGCAGTGGTTGCTGTCGTGGCGCGCGTTAACCAGAAAAGCGTTTAAAAACCAGCGGTTCGACTTGTGTCTGCGGGAGTAGTGCCGCTCCAGGGGGAGCCACCGCCGGGGCCCCCCACGTCCATTGCCCACCGGTAAGCTCTGTCATCAAATTCATTCGCATGCGCAGCTCTGTTAAGTGTCGGAAATAAATCTGACATCAATGACACTTCGTCGTCGTCAAGCGTTCTTGTGCGTCGTAGCTCATCCTCAGTTCATTTTATGGCCAGAGCCCGGGCGCTGCCGGGGTTCGCTCATTCGGCGGCTATTGGTGATGCACTGACAGACATGTGGCGTTGCATCTCCTCGGCTCCGTCCGCCCATTTGCCATCCCAAGAAATATCTACTTGGAGCGTTTGGGAATCTCCTTCTACAGAGCAAGCCCGCACGAACAATCTCATCTTGATTGGGTTCGGACACTGCGCAAACCTTGCCAAAGTGAACGGCGTAAGCATCGGATAGAGTGCCAGCCACTTGTCCTTGATGACGCTACAAAGGTCGCAGTCCGCATCCGGGCCGATTTTACGGTCCCGGGGAAACACAGTCTGGTGACGCCAGTTTAGGGGGACGCTCCCTTGCCATGCTGTCATGTATTGACCATCTGAAGCCGGCATTTCGATACGCAAAAGGTCCACTCGCACATCCGTGGCAGTCGGCCATCTCCAACGCATGCGCTCTCGTCGCGGAGCTGCCGAGGGAGCGCGAGGGAATTGCCGTGCGCTATGGGGTAAATCCCGCCTATTCGCTTGACCCGCGGGCATTTGCCCATATAGACTGTACGGGCCAAGTGCCGAATATCGAGCGGGCCCCGGCGCCAACGTCCGGCGTCCCATCTTCGGGCCTGGCGCTACGACGTCCCGAAAGCAAGGAATAACGCGATGAGCGACGCTTTCCCGGAGTTAACGCGACCGTGTCAGCACGCCGCAACGGCGTTCCTAATGCGGGGTTTGGCGCCCGCCTTTCCGAGAGGAGCGTTGCCGGCGTCGAGCCCGCCCTCCGCCCATGATCGCGCAACCGCCTGCCGGGCCGACTGCGCAATTTGAGACACCCCCCTTTGATCACTGCCATAATTACCGATCAAGTGTTTGTTATGGAACGGCTTTCCCTTTCAGAAAAATATCCGATCACTGCCGAAATCCGCGGCAGTGTGCGCCACGACTGCCGTAATTCGGCTGCTGTTTTCGGCCGTCGTGCAAATGCGCTACCTTGTCGGTAACAAGCGCCGGCGGCTGCCGCCGGTCGGTCAGCAAATAGTCCTTCAAGCAGGGAAGCGCGCGATGTCGGGCAAGCTGGATAAGCAGAAGAGCGAGCTGATCGAAGCGCTCGCCGCAAAGGTCCGCGAGCGTCTCCCCGCCAAGCGCGGCGCGGCCGCGGCCGAGTTCGTGGCCTCCTTTTACGCTCACGTGCCGCCCGACGACATGCTCGGCGAGAGCGCCGACAACCTCTACGGCGCGGCATTGTCGCTCTGGCAGCTGGCCCAGGAGCGCAAGGCTGGCACCGCCAAGATCCGGGTCTACAACCCGCGCCCCGACGAGCAGGGCTGGAAGTCGTCCCACACGGTGATCGAGATCGTCAACGACGACATGCCGTTCCTGGTCGATTCGGTGACCGCGGAGCTCAACAGCCAGGAAACCGAGGTGCTGCTGGTCGTCCATCCGATCCTGCTGGCCGAGCGCGACGACAAGGGCCGCCTCGAGGCCTATCGCAAGGCGCCGGCGAAGGACGAGCGCAAGGCGGCGCCGGGCCAGGTCGAATCGGTGATGCACGTGCAGATCACCGAGCAGCCGGCCGAGCGCCTCGAGGAGATCCGCGCCGGCCTCGCCAAGGTGCTGGACGACGTGCGCGTCGCGGTCGCCGATTGGGCGGCGATGCGCCGGCGGCTGGTCGAGCTGGTGGCCGAGATCGAGGCCGCCCCGCCCGCCGGCATCCCTAAGGACGAGCTGGCAGAGGGCATCGCCTTCCTCAAGTGGACCACCGAGGATCACTTCACCTTCCTCGGCTATCGCCAGTTCGATTTCGCCGGCCAGGGCGCCAACGCGGTCGCCAAGGTCCAGGGCGAGAGCGGGCTCGGCATCCTGCGCGACGAAACGGTGTCGCTGTTCGAGGGCATCCGGGATCTCGGCAAGCTGCCGGAGGAGGTGCGCGCCTTCCTCAAGCAGCCGGCGCTGCTGCGTATCACCAAGTCGAACCGCCGCTCCACGGTCCATCGCCGGGTCCACCTCGACACCATCGCCATCAAGTCGTTCGACAAGAAGGGCCGGGTGACCGGCGAGCGGCAGTTTGCGGGACTCTTCACCTCGGTCGCCTACTCGCGCTCGCCGCGCGAGATTCCGCTGCTGCGCCTGAAGGTCGAGCAGGTGATCGCGCGCGCCGGCTTCTCCTCCGGCAGCCACGACGGCAAGGCGCTGCAGCACATCCTCGAAAACTTCCCGCGCGACGAGCTGTTCCAGATCGGCGTCGAGGAGCTGCACGAGATCGCGCTCGGCGTGCTCAATCTGCAGGAGCGCCAGCGTATCGCGCTGTTCGTGCGCCGCGATCCCTTCGAGCGCTTCGTCTCCTGCCTGGTCTACGTGCCGCGCGACCGCTACGACACCGCGCTGCGCCTGCGCATCCAGGAGCTCCTGATCCAGGCCTACGGCGGCGAGCTTACCGCCTTCTACACCCACTTGACCGACGAAGCCCTGGCGCGGGTCCAGTTCATCATCAAGACCACGCGCGGCGCCGTCCCGGACGTCGACGTCGCCGAGCTGGAATCCAAGCTGGTCGAAACCGGGCGCTCCTGGAGCGACCGCCTGGAGGAGGAGCTGATCGACAGCCGCGGCGAGGAGCAGGGGCTGGCGGCGCTGCGCCGCTTCGGCAAGGCCTTCAGCGTCGCCTATCAGGAGCGCTTCAACGAGCAGGCGGCGATCTACGACATCTCGCGCATCGATAAGACGCTGTCGACCGGCCGGCTGGCGATGAACCTCTACCGTCCGCTCGAGGCGGTCGAGCAGGAGGTGCGCTTCAAGATCTACGTGCAAGGCGCGCCGGTCCCGCTCTCCGACATCCTGCCGATGCTGGAGAACATGGGGCTCAGGGTGATCAGCGAGATCCCCTACGAGGTGCGCCCGCGCGGTCTCGAGGGCTCGGTCTGGATGCACGATTTCGTGATGCACAGCGACAATGGCAGCGCGATCGACGTTCACGCCGTGCGCGACAACTTCCACCAGGCCTTCGCCGCCATCTGGCGCGGCGAGATGGAGAACGACGGCTTCAACAAGCTGGTGCTGCGCGCCGGCCTGCGCGCCCGCGAGCTGACGATCCTGCGGGCCTATTGCAGATATCTGCGCCAGGCGAAGATTCCCTTCGGCCAGGCCTACATGGAGTCGACGCTGGCCGAGCAGGGCGGCATCGCGCGCAATCTGGTGCGCCTGTTCCAGCTGCGCTTCGATCCCGATTTCACCGGCGACGAAGCGGCCCGCGAGAAAGGCGCCGAAAAGCTGATCGCCGAGATCGAGGCCGCGCTGGAGAAGGTCTCCAATCTCGACGACGATCGCATCATCCGCCGTTTTCTCAATGCCATCGAATCGACGCTGCGCACCAATCTTTATCAGACCGACGGCGAGCGCCAGCACAAGGGCCACCTCTCCTTCAAGCTCGATTCCCGCAAGCTGGAAGAGCTGCCGCTGCCGCGACCCTTCCGCGAGATCTTCGTCTACTCGCCGCGCTTCGAAGGCGTGCATCTGCGCTTCGGCAAGGTGGCGCGCGGCGGCATTCGCTGGTCCGATCGACGCGAGGACTTCCGCACCGAGATCCTGGGCCTGGTGAAGGCCCAGCAGGTGAAGAACGCGGTGATCGTGCCGGTCGGCTCCAAGGGCGGCTTCGTGCTGAAGCGCCAGCCGCCGCCGGCCGCCGGCCGCGAGGCGCTGCTGGAGGAAGGCGTCGCCTGCTACAAGCTGTTCCTGAACGGCCTGCACGACATCACCGACAACCTGAAGGCCGGCGAGCTGGTGCCGCCCCCGCGCGTCGTTCGCCGCGACGACGACGACCCCTACCTGGTGGTCGCCGCCGACAAGGGCACCGCCACCTTCTCGGATATCGCCAACGGCGTCTCCGCCGATTACGGCTTCTGGCTCGACGACGCTTTCGCCTCGGGCGGCTCGGCCGGCTACGACCACAAGGGGATGGGCATCACCGCGCGCGGCGGCTGGGAATCGGTGAAACGCCACTTCCGCGAGATCGGGAAGGACATCCAGGAACAGGACTTCACCGTCGTCGGCGTCGGCGACATGTCCGGCGACGTCTTCGGCAACGGCATGCTGCTGTCGAAGAAGATCAAGCTGCTCGGCGCCTTCAACCACCTGCACATCTTCGTCGATCCCGATCCCGACCCCGAGACGACCTTCGCCGAGCGCAAGCGGCTCTTCGAGCTTCCGCGCTCGGGCTGGAACGACTACGACACCAAGCTGATCTCCAAGGGCGGCGGCGTCTTCGACCGCAAGGCCAAGTCGATCAAGGCGAGCCCGGAAATGAAACGGCTGTTCGCCATCGTGCGCGACCAGGTGACGCCCGCCGAGCTGATCCAGGGCATGCTGAAGGCGAAGGTCGAGCTGCTGTGGTTAGGCGGCATCGGGACCTACGTCAAGGCGAGCGACGAGAGCCAGCTCGAAGTCGGCGACCGTGCCAACGACGCGCTGCGCGTCGATGCCGACATGCTCTCCTGCCAGGTGATCGGCGAGGGCGCCAACCTGGGCGTCACCCAGCGCGGGCGGGTCGAGTTCGCCCTCAACGGCGGCCGGCTCAACACCGATTCGATCGACAACTCGGCCGGCGTCGACTGCTCCGACCACGAGGTCAACATCAAGATCCTGCTGCGCGACGTCGAGGAGTCCGGCGACATCACGCGCAAGCAGCGCGACAAGCTGCTGGAGAAGATGACCGAGGAAGTCGCAGCCCTGGTGCTGCGCGACAACTATCTCCAGACCCAGGCGATTTCCGTGACGGCCCAGCTCAGCGCCCATCTGCTGGATCGCACGGTGCGCTTCATGAAGACCCTGGAGCGCGCCGGCCAGCTCGACCGGGCGATCGAGTATCTCCCCGACGACGAGACTGCGGTCGACCGCTTCAAGCTGGGCCTGGGCCTCACCCGGCCGGAGCTCGCGGTGCTGCTGTCCTATTCCAAGATCAATCTTTACGACGCGCTGCTGTCCTCCGAGCTGCCCGACGATCCGGACCTCGCGGAGGATCTGACGCGCTATTTCCCCACGCCGCTGCAGAAGAGCTACGCGGCGCAGATCGCCCGTCACCGCCTGAAGCGCGAGATCGTCAGCACAGTGGTCACCAACTCGATCGTGAACCGGGTCGGTATCACCTTCGTTTACGAGGTGCAGGAGAAGACCGGGCGCAGCGCGGCCGATATTGCGCGCGCCTTCACCATCGCGCGCCAGATCTTCGAGATGCGCAAGCTCTTCGCCGAGATCGAGGCGCTCGACAACAAGGTGCCGGCCGCCTTGCAGTACGGCATGCTGGCCGAATGCGGGCGCCTGATAGAGCGCGGCGCGGTCTGGTTTCTGCGAGCCAGCCAGGACCGGCTGCTGATCGAGCGCGAGATCGAGACCTACGGCCCGGGTGCGGCGACGCTCGCCGAGAAGCTCGCGAGCCTGCTCGGCGACAGCGACCGCGCCACTTTCGAGAGCCGTAGCGGCGATCTCGCGCGCCAGGGCGTGCCGGAGACGCTGGCGCGCCGCATCGCCGCCCTGCCGCTGCTGGTGCCGGTCTGCGACGTCGTGGCGCTGGCGCGCGCCTGCGGCATCGCGGTGGAGCAGGCGGGGCAGGCCTACTTCGCGGTCGGCGCGCGCTTCGGCCTCGACTGGCTGCGCAGCGTGGCCGGGCGCCTGCCGAGCGACAACGCGTGGGACAAGCTCGCGGTCGGCGCCATCGTCGACGACCTCTACGGCCACCAGAGCGAGCTGACCGCCCGCGTGCTCGGCAACGGCGAGGTTACGAAGAAAGACGTCGGCGCGCTGATCGGCACCTGGGCCGAGGCGCGGCCGGCGCTGGTGACGCGCACCGAGCAGCTCCTGACCGAGCTGAAAACCGCCGGCGCGCCGGACCTCGCGATGCTGGCGGTCGCCAACCGCCAGCTCAAGTCGCTGGTCGGGAGCTAGAGCACAATCCGTTCGATTGTAGTCACCGATACTGCCCTCATGCTTCGACAAGCTCATGCTTCGACAAGCTCAGCGTGAGGGCTTCCACTTCGCTCCTCACCCTGAGCCTGTCGAAGGATGAGGAGCGCAGCGCCGATTCGATCTGAACGGATAGCGCTCTAGGCGAGCCGCACCGCGGTGCCGCTGACGCTCACCATCAGCATCGACTGGCCCACGGTCTCGTAATCCAGGTCGACGCCGAGGATCGCGTTGGCGCCGAGCGCCTCGGCCGCGGTGACCATGTCCTGGAGCGCCGCCTCCTTGGCGCCGCGCAAGGCCTGCTCGTATCCGCCGGCGCGCCCGCCGACGACGTCGCGCACCCGGGCGAAGAAGTCGCGGAAGATATTCGCGCCGACGATGGCGTCCCCGCTCACCAGCCCCAGATAGCTGGCGACGCTGCGGCCGTCGATCGAATTGGTGGTGACGATCAGCATGGTCTTCTTGTCCCCCTCTCTTTGCGTCCGCCTTACAGCAGTTCCTCGTCCAGCATCTTGCGCCACTCGCCGAGCCACTTGAGCTCGTCGAGGAACACCATCAGCTTGAGCGCCAGCGCCACCGATTCCGGCACCGGCGAGGCGCCCGAGGCCCAGCGCCGCACGGTCCGGTCGTTGACCTGGAGCTCGCGCGCCAGCGCCGCCTGCCAGCGCCGCTCGCCGTAGAGGCGGCTCGCCAGGCGTTTCAGCAGGGCTGCGTCCATCGGCGGACGCGTGCCTTCGGCGGTGAGCTCCAAAGCCATCCGAACGGATCCAACAGGTGCCGGCGCCGGTAGACGGCGGCCGGAGGGGAGGATAGAGCCGAGTGTGCTAGGGCAACAAGCCCTAATTCCTTAGATTCGTAGGGTGTTATGCCCTAGTATATTAGGG
>JBOHKJ010000197.1:0-1539 GCA_050728975.1 Kiloniellales bacterium
GGATTGCGGGCGTGGAGCGTCACTTGGCTCGGCGCCTTGGCGACCAGCTCGGTCACCAGGCCGCGGTCGAAGCGCACCCGGCTGCTGCCGGACTCGACCTTGGCGCCGGCCTTGCCGAGAATCTCCAGCGCCTCGGGATGGAGGAAATCCATCCCGATCTCCTCCAGGATGGTCATCGAGGCGTTATGGATCGCCTCGAGCTGCTCGGCATTCAGGATCTCGAGCGGCGGAAAGGGGCTCTTGAGCGCGCGCCACGGCGGCTGATTCAAGCCCCCGCCGGCACGATCCCCGCGCGAACGCCGCCTCGAGCTGTCGCGAGCCATGAAACCTCCCCTCGGACTTCGGGCCGACCCAAAAAAGGGCCGGCCCGTCTGTTTGCCCGTCTGTTTATCCGTCTATTCCTGGGCGGCAGCCTACATCCGGTCGGGGGCTCCGCGGAAGGCCCGTCTATATCCGGCTCCGACTAAGCCTGGGCCATCACGATCGGCTGGTAGAAGTCGCTCTCGGGCGGATCGATCCAGCGCGCCGGGCCGGCGAAGCCGGCCGCTTCCAGGGCCCGGTCGAGCTCGCGCCGACCGAGCGCCCGGTAGTCGGTCGAGAAGACCCGCGCCTCGGCGAGATTGCCCTCGTTGCTGACGATGTACTGTTGCAGACGATAGCCGCTGCCGTCCTCGCGCCAGTCCCAGACCTGGAACACCACGCGGCGTCCGCCGGCGCCGCCGATGACCCGCGGCTCGGAGCTGCGCGGTCGCGCCGCCGCGACCTTGTCGTAGTCGCGGATCGAGGCGAGGAACCAGCCGCCCGGCCTGACGAGGCCGCGCAGCTCGCGCAGCGCCTGGGTGAGCTCCGCTTCGCTCGCCAGATGCGGCAGCGCGTTGTCGACTGCGATGACCAGATCGAACGGCCCGGCGACGTAGCCGGACAGCATCCGCATGTCGGCGACGGAAAAGGGAATGTCGAGAGCGAGGCGCGCCGCCTCGCGCCTGGCGCGCGCGATGGCGACCGGGCTCAAGTCGGTGCCGCGCAGACGGTGGCCCAGGAGCGCGAGGCCGAGGGCCTGGGTGCCGATGCCGCAGGCGGCGTCGAGAATCTCCTTGGAGCCCGTGCCGGCGACCTCGGCGATCAGGCGGTCGAGCACCTGCCCCTGGCGGCGCAGCGAGCGCTCCCAGTCGTCGAACAGCAGATGGTAGTGCTGGGCGAGATCGTCGTAGAAACGCGCGACCCCGTCTCCGCCCGGATGACCGAAGAGATCGTGCAAGACTCCGCCCTTGTCGTTCATGTCGCGAGCGCTCCCAGCGCAGCGCGGTAGCGGGCGAAGATCGCCGCCTCGTCGCGGTGCGCGCGGTCGCGCACCAGCCAGCGGCCGCCGACCATGACCTCGCGAACCGGATTGTCGTTCCCGGCGAAGACGAAGGCGTCGAGCAGCGCGTCGCCGCTTCGTCCGAGCAGGCTCGGCGCCTCGCCGTCGAGCACCAGCAGATCGGCGCGGTTGCCGGCGGCAAGACCGCCGAGCCGGCGGCCGAGCGCCTGGGCGCCGCC
>JBOHKJ010000198.1:0-8379 GCA_050728975.1 Kiloniellales bacterium
GGTCGACCACGGCGACGGCGGCGCCGAAGTCGGCGAGCGCTGCGGCGAAGCGGCGCCCGAGGATGCCGGCGCCCCCGGTCACGACCGCGACCCGGCCGCCGAGGTCGAAGAGGCGGCGATAGCCGCCGGCGCTCATGTCTTCGCGCGTCGCGTCATCAGCCATGACACAGTCTCGAAATCCAGTTCGCTATCGATGTCGATCGAGCGCTCTTCCGGCATCTCGTACAGCACGGTGCGCCGATAGAACACCGCCGGGCTCTCCATAAAAAGATCGCGCTGCCAGACGTAGATCGAGGCGTTCATGTCGAAGCAGCGCGGCGCGTCCTGGCGCCGCAGGATGGGCCTCTGGGGCGGCTTGGCAAGGCGCACCGTGCCGTCGTCCTGCAGCTCCACCAGGTTGAAATAGGGGGAACGACGCGCCGGAGCGCCGGTTATGACGTTGTCGGCGCCGCTGTTCTCCAGCAGGGCGACGGCGCCCACGATATCTTCCGGCAGACGCAGCGGTGCCGTGGCGTCGAGGTCGACGAGAATCTCGAAGCGGGTCCCGAGGCTCTCCTCGACGGCGGCGACGCAGTGCCGAATCGCCGGCACCTTGGCCGCGGAATCGCCGGCCAGCTCGTTGGGGCGGCGCACGGCCTGGTCGGCCCCGGCGGCGCTCGCCGCCTCCAGGATGGCATCCGAATCGCTGCTGACGGCGACCAGCTCGAAGAGGCCGCTGCTTCTGGCCTGGCGGATCGAATGGGCGATCAGCGGCACGCCGCCCACAGCGCGCAGGTTCTTGCCCGGCACGCCCTTCGAGCCGCCGCGCGCGCAGATGGTGCAGAGGCGCTTCATGGCCGGGACCAGCTCCCTTCCGCGGCGCTGCGCTCGATGGCGGCGATCAGCGCCACGACTGCCAGCCCTTCCTCGGCGGTGCAGGCGGGTTCGCCCTTGCCGCCGAGCAACGCCGCGTGCAGCGCGCGGAGCGGCCCGTCGCGTTCGACCGCGAAGCGCTCCTCACGACCGTCGGTCAGAAGCGTGCCGGCGATCAGGTCGAGCTCGAAGCTGCGGTCCCGAGTCTCCACCACCATGAAGCGGCGGCCCGGCCGGTTGAGATAGTTCATCTGCAGCGTCACTGCCGGACAGCTTTCGCACTCGATCAGGACCGCCCAGGCATCGTCGCTGTCGATCTCGAGCGCGCTCAGCTTGCCGCCGATGGCGGCGACGCGGCGCCAGGAGCCGAACAGCCAGGCGGCGAGATCCAGCTCGTGGCTGAGATCGCGCAGCGCCCCGCCGCCGCGCTCCCGCGCCGCGGATTCCGTGGTGCGATAGTCGCGGCCCGGCCGCCAGCCGGCGAGATGCTGCCCGACGTAGAGGCAGGCGGACACGATCCGCTCGCCGGCTAGCGCCTGTCTCAGACGCTGCACGCCGGGATGAAAGCGCAGCTGATAGCCGACCGCGAGCCGCTCGAAACGGTGCCGCGGGAGGGCGGCGGGCTCGGCCAGCAGCGGCTTCTCGACCAGCACGCGGCCGCGAAATCCGGCCTCGGCCAGCGCGCTCAGCGTCGCCCCGTGAGACGCGGTATCGTTGGCGATCACGACAGTGCCGGGCGCGGCCTCCGCCAGCGCGCCCGGCAGATCGGCGAAGCGGGGCTCCCAGTCGACGGCGCGCCGGCTCACCACCGCCACGGTCTCGCCGGCCTCGCGCAGCAAGCGGGCATGCCGCGCGCCGATCGAGCCGAAGCCGACCACCAGCGCCGAGGCCATCTAGCCGAAGATCCTCGAGAACTCGTCGCGCGCCTGCTTGAGATCGTCGATCTGCCCGATGTCGAGCCAATATTCGCGGATCGGAAAGGCCGCGGCGCGCTGCTTCTCGGCGATCAGCTGCTCGAACAGCGCGGTCATGTCGAAGCGCCTG
Source organism: Kiloniellales bacterium (assembly GCA_050728975.1). GTDB lineage: Bacteria > Pseudomonadota > Alphaproteobacteria > Kiloniellales > JBOHKJ01 > JBOHKJ01. The sequence goes on from JBOHKJ010000198.1 coordinate 1,897, forward strand.
CCGTGCGGGACCCGGGCCACCGCCTCGGGGCCGAGTGCGTAGATGCCGGCATTGATGAAGAAGCGATGCTCGGGCTTTTCCGAGATCCCGGACAGCCAATGCTCCTCCAGCAGGGCCACGCCGTAGGGAACCTGGAAGCTGTATTCCCGCACGCACATGGTGGCGACCGCGCCCTGGGCCTGATGGAAATCGATCAGATGGCGGAAGTCGATCGCGGTCAGCAGGTCGCCGTTCATCACGATGAGCTGGGCGGGCAGCGGCGTCGGCAGGAGCGAGAGCGCGCCCGCGGTGCCGAGCTGCTCGGCCTCGCAGAGATATTCGATGCGCGAGCCCCAGCGCGCGCCGTCGCCGAAGTGCTTGCGGAACATCTCGGCCTTGTAGTTGACCGACAGGAAAATGCGCTGGAAGCCCTGCTGCGCCAGCTTCTCGACGACCGTTTCCAGCAACGGCTTGCCGCCGACCGGCAGCAGCGGCTTGGGGGTTTCGTCGGTGAGCGGCGAAAGGCGCTTGCCCATGCCGCCGGCCATGACGACGACCCAGGTGTCCAGCGCGGCGTCGGTCAGATGCTCGTCGCGCGTCTCGAGTCCCGCGACCCGGCCCGCCGCGTCGAGCACCGGCACCTGACCGATCTGCTTCTCGCGCATGATGGCGAGGGCGGCCTCGCGGCCCTGCTTCAGCGTGACGGTCGAGGGTGTCCGGACCATGATCTCGGCGGCGGACTCGTCGAGGGACTTGCCGCGCAGCATGCCGCGCCGGATGTCGCCGTCGGTAATCGTTCCCAGCAGCTTGCCGCTGCGCTCGACGACCAGCGCGATCTGCAGGCCGGAGGCGTCGATGCAGGCGATCGCATCGCGGATGGTGGCCTCTGACGAAATCAGTGCCCGGCGCCAGCCGCTCATGATCGCACCGCCTGCGCTGGAACGCCCATCACCACCATGCCGGCACCGACGCTGTCGATCACTGCGGCGCCGGCCCCGACGACGCTGTCTGGTCCGATCTCCAGGCCCTGTATCACGACCGCTCCGGCACCGACATGCACTCTTTCCCCTATCCTGACGTCGCCGGAGAGGACCGCTCCCGGCGCGATGTGGCTGTGCGCGCCGATCCGGCAGTCGTGGTCCACGGCGGCGCGGGTATTGATTATACAGTTTTCCGCGATGCGGGCCGCGGGCTGAATGACCGCGCCGGCCATTACCTGGCTTCCTTCCCCGAGCGCGGCGCCTTGCGCCACCACCGCCGAGGGGTGCACCAGTGTCGCAAAACGATAGCCGCGCTCCTTCCAGCTCAGATAAAGCTGCGCCCGTCGCTCCGGAGTCGCGATCGAGCCCAGGCCATTGACAAGCAAGACCTTGCCGGGCGCGTAGGCGGAGAGATCCGCCTCGCTCGAAAAGTAGTCCGCCTCGTTCGGCAGGTAATCCGGGCGTTCCGACTCCAGGGCGGCGCAGGCGACGAGTCGCAGGCCGGCACAGCGCATGACCTCGACCAGCACCTTCGCGTGTCCTCCCGCGCCGAGCAGAACGAGCGGCTCGGTCACGAGAGCGTCTCCGCGATCGGCTCGTCGGCCCGGTAGTCGCGGCTGGCGGTCCGCCCCAGCAGGTCCCAGAGCAGGAGCGGTGGCAAGCCGCTGCCAGGCCGCTTCGTGGTGACGTTCTCGGCGGTGAAGGGCTCTCCGGCCTTGATCGGCCGGGCGGCGATCAGGCTCTTGCGGGCAATCGGCTTGTTCTTCGCTTCGCTCGGCTGCGGCACCTTGATGCCGTCGCCGAGCGCTGCCTCGACCTCGCGGATCGCCGCCGTCATAAGGGCGAGCTCGCCCGGCTCCAGCGATGCGCGATGGTCCGGTCCCGGCAGGCTGCGGTCGAGCGTCAGATGCTTTTCGACCATGACCGCCCCACGGCCGGCCGCGGCGACAGCGGCACTGGTCCCGAGACTGTGGTCGGAGAAGCCGACCGGCAGGCCGAAGGCCTCGACCATCGCGTCCATGGCCTTGAGGTTCAATTCGCCGTGCGGTGCCGGATACTCGGTCGTACAGTGCAGCAAGGTCACGCGCTTTGCGAGCTGGCGCCGGCCGTCGGCCGAGCCGTAGGCCGCCGCGAAGGCGGCGCGCGACGGCGCATCGCCGCCCAGGTAGCCGAAGGCGAGCACACCCAGGGCCTCGCGAATCTCCTCCAGGGTGGCCATGCCGGTCGAGAGGATCGCCGGGACGCGGCCGCGCGCGAGCGCCAGCAGAAGCGGCGCGTTGGTGAGGTCGCCCGAGCCGATCTTGAGACGGCCGAGCTTCAAGTCGTCCACCAGGAAGGCCAGGCTATCGAGATCGAAGGGTGTCGAGAGGAACTCGATGCCACGACTTTCGCAACGCGCCATCACGCTCTTGTGCGCCTCCCGGTCGAGCTCCAGCGCGCGCAGCATCTCCACCTGCGACTGAGCGGCATCCGTCGTCTGCTTCTGATAGTCCGCCTTGTCGGCGAATCTGCTGGCGACGCCCTCCGCACGGAAGGTCTGAAACTTGACGACGTCGGCTCCGGCTTCGGCCGCGGCGTCGACCAGCGCCAGCGCGCGGTCGAGGTCGCCGTTGTGATTGACGCCCGCCTCGGCGATGACCGTAACCCGGCTCATGACGGCCCCAGGCTGCGAAAGCTCTTGCGCAGCAGCTTGGCCGGCTCGCCGATACGCTTCAATGCGGCGACGATCCGCTCGCCCGCGTGGCCGTCGCCATAGGGGTTGAGAACAGCGCTGCAGTCGAGCGTCAGCGCCCGCTCGATCGCACCCTTTATAGCCTCCCGCTCGGGGGCGCAGTCGATCACCGAGGCCGCCTTCAGGCGCCCCTCCTGGCGGCTGCCGATGTTGACCGTCGGAATCTTGAAGGAGGGCGCCTCGTAGAGCCCGCTGGAGGAGTTGCCGATCACCGCGTCGACGTGGCGCATGACGCCGAGGTAGCGCTTCTGGCCGAGCGAGCTGTGGAACACCGCGTTGTCGCGCTTGGCGGCGTAAGCCTCGGCAAGGCGGCCGAGCGCGCGGCCTTCGGTGTCGGCGTTGCTGCCGGTCAGGATGAGACCGGCCTCGGATCCGAGCTCGTCGAGCGCGCCCAGCAGCTCACGGAACTGCGCTCCGGCAGGGGTCGGTTCGAGCGTCGCCGGATGGAAGGTCACCAGGAAGTTGCGCGGCCGCGGAGCTAGCCCGAGGTCGCGAAAGGCCTCCTCCCTCTTAACCGGGGGTAGCTCCGCGATCGCGTCGAGAGCCGGGCTGCCGCTGACGATGACGTGCTCCGGGGCCTCACCCATCTGGTGCAGGCGTGCCGCCGCCGCCTGGTTGGTCGCGAAGTGAATCTGCGCCATCTTGCTGATGGCATGACGGATCGCGTCGTCGAAGGCGCCCTCGGTCACGTCGCCGCCGGCGATATGGGCGATGGGGATTCGGGCGATCAGCGCCGCTTCGACGGCGGCCAGTATCTCGTAGCGATCGCCCGGAACCAGGAGAAGGTCGGGGGCCAGACGGCGAAGCGCAGGGGCGAATCCCAAGACGCCGCGCCCGAGCGCTTCGGCGACGGCGACCGCGTCGTCGCCTGCTTCCAGGGTCGGCACCTCGGCATCGACGGCGAACCCTTCGGCGGCGATCTCCTCGACGGTCCGCCCGAAGGCCGGCGAAAGATGCATCCCGGTCACCGCCAGCTGAAGCTCGAACTCGGGATCGTCGCGCAGCAGGCGGAGCGGGCTCCTGAGCAGGCCCCAGTCGGCCCGGCTGCCGGTGACGGCGCAGATCTTAAGCGCCATCGAGTCCTCCGAGCACCGGGCTCGACGGCAGATTGACGATTCGCCGCACCAAGTCCTCGGCGACCGAGAGATCCATGCGCGGGCAGTCGCGGTACATCGGCAGCGCGTGCATCGCGGTCCAGGCCGGGCGCGCCAGGATGCCGGCATCGTTGGTGGCCGCCAGCAGGTCGTCGCGCCGGCCGGCGAGGGCAGGGTCGAGCAGCAGGGCGTTCAGCCAGTAGTTGCTCTCGGCGAAGCGCGGCTCGCGGAACGGCACGACGCCAGGGACCTGGGCAAAAGCCTGGAGGTAGCGCTCGGCGAGGCGCCGCTTGGCGGCGAGCAGCGCCGGAAGCTGCTCGAGCTGGGCGACGCCAAGGGCGGCGTTCAGGTTCGGCAGGCGGTAGTTGAAGCCGACCCGGTCGTGATCGAAGGCCCAGCGGTGCGGCAGCTTGGCCGTGGTCGTCAGGTGCCTGGCGGCCTTGGCGAGCGCGGGATCGTGGGTCAGCAGCGCGCCGCCGCCGCCGGTGGTGACGATCTTGTTGCCGTTGAAGCTGAGCGCTGCCAGCAGGCCGTGACGGCCGACGTGACGGCCCTTGTAGCGGCTGCCGAGCGCCTCGGCCGCGTCCTCGACCAGCGGCAGCTTCCAGCGCGCCGCTACCTCGGCGAGCGCGTCGAGGTCGACCGGATGGCCGAAGGTGTGCATCGCCATGACCGCGGCGATGCGCCGGCCGCTCGCCTTGTTGCGGCAGGCGCCGTCGCGCAGCTCGGCGATCTCACCGAGATAGCTGTCGAGCTTCTCGGGATCGAGACCCAGCGTGTCGGTCGCGCTGTCGCAGAAATGAGGAACCGCCCCGCAGTGGGCAACGGCGTTGGCGGTGGCGACGAAGGTGAGCGTCGGGACCAGCACTTCGTCGTCGCGCCCGACTCCGGCCAGCAGCAAGGCGACCTGAAGCGCCGCCGTGCCGTTGACGACGGCAATCGCGTAGGGAGCCTCGCAGAGCGCGGCCAGCTCGCGCTCGAAGCGCTCGACATAGGCGCCGGCCGAGGAGACCCAGCCGCTGTCCAGGCAGTCTTTCAGGTAGTCCCATTCGCGGCCGCCGAAGTGCGGCTCGTGCAGGGCGACGTCCCGGCCGTTGCGCCGCAGCACGCCGTTCAGGATCTCGACAATCTGGGACGGGTCGAATGCCTGCATTGCTCGAGGTTCTGGGGCCTGCGGTGCGGGGCCCGCGGTGCTGGCCATCAGATGTTGTAGCTGTCGTGTTTGTAGAAGGCGCGGTTTTCCGCTTGGGCGAACCACTCCGCGGTTTCGCGCAGGCCGCGCAGGAAGCCCGCCCGCCCGCCGTAGGCGGGCTGCCAGCCGGTGAGCGCCTGTGCCTTGCCGATGTCGGCGAAGAGCCGCTCGACCTCGCTTCCAGGCGGGCGCACGCGTGCCGCTTCGGTTTCGATCTCGATCTCCTTGCCGAGCGCCTCGGCGATGGCGGCCGCGGTGTCGCCGATCGAAATCTCGAATCCGCTGCCGAGGTTGACGACCTCGCCGACCGCGGCATCGCAAGCGGCGAGCGCGAGCATGCCGGCAACGGTGTCGCTGACGAAGGTGAAGTCGCGGGTCGGCGCGGTGTTGCCGAGCTTGATCCGCCGCTCGCCGGCCGCGATCTGCGTGATGATGGTAGGTATGACCGCACGCGCCGACTGGCGCGGCCCATAGGTGTTGAAGGGCCGGACGATCGTGACCGGTAGGTCGAACGAGCGGTGGAAGCTGATCGCGATCTGGTCGGCGCCGATCTTGGATGCGGAATAGGGCGACTGTCCCTGCAGCGGATGCTCCTCGTCGATTGGAGCGTAGCGCGCCGTTCCGTAGACCTCGCTGGTCGAGGTGTGGACGACGCGCGCCACCCCGAGGTCGCGCGCCGCCTGGAGGACGTTGAGCGTGCCCTTGATGTTGGTGTCCACGTAGCTGTCGGGCGAGCGGTAGCTGTAGGGGATCGCGATGAGCGCCGCCAGGTGCAGGACCAGGTCGCAGCCTTTGACAGCGCTACGCACGCCGTGCGGATCGCGCAGGTCGCCGGCAACCACCTCGAAGCCGCCCTTGAGGGAAGGGTCGCAGCGCTCGAGCCAGCCCCAGGAGTTGAAGGAGTTGTAGTAGACCAGCGCGCGCAGGTCGCAGCCGGCGCGGACCAGCGCCTCGGTCAGGTGCGAGCCGATGAAGCCGTCTGCCCCGGTTACCAGGACCTTGCGCTTTGTGAAATCCATCTCGCCTTTCCAGCCACCCCCGATGCCGCGCCCGCCGCAGCCTATCGGGTATCCCGGCATCGGCCGCAAGGCAAGTATTACAAGCGATTCGGGGCGGACGGCGCTCTAGCGGGTGTGGGTGACCGTCCCGAAGCCCGGGCCCTGTTGCGGATAGGGCGAGATATAGGAGCGGTCGGGAAGATACTCCGGCGCGAGGTTCCGGACACAGGCGAGCGTGAAGCGGGCGGTGTTGATCTGGTTCATCTCGGGGTAGAGCCACCCGCGACAGCGCTGCGGGGCCCGGATCAGGTTGACGATACCGGTTCGCTCGCGGATCGCGGCCTCCGACCAGGCCGAGGGCGCGGCGCTCCAATCGACGTTGAATCCGGGTCCGTGGTCCGATCCGACCACGACGATCGCGTCCGGGTCCTGGGCGAGGATGCGTTCCGTCAGATCGAGAATCTGCCGGTTGGCGCACCGGAGATTGTCGGTGTAGCTCGGCCGGTAC
>JBOHKJ010000199.1:0-1917 GCA_050728975.1 Kiloniellales bacterium
CCACATCCCGGTGCACTACGAGTACGTCTATGCCACGGACGCCAACTAGCTGCAGTCACACGATCCACAAGCGCGACAGTCACTTCGGCTGGGACAACTCGTTCCAGCCGAAGCTGACCGTCGCGCCTGGAGAGACGGTTTCCTTCGAGACGGTCGATGCCTCGGGCGGGCAGCTGAGCGCCACGTCGACCGTCGCCGATGTCGCCAAGCTGGACTTCGGCAGGGTCAACCCGGTGACCGGCCCGGTCAGGATCGACGGGGCCGAGCCGGGCGACGCCGTCAAGGTGACGATCCTGGCCTTCGAGCCCTCGGGCTGGGGCTGGACCGCGAGCATCCCCGGCTTCGGCCTGCTGGCCGAGCAGTTCGCCGAGCCGGCGCTCCACATCTGGACGTACGACGCGAGGAGCCTGAAGCCGGCGCTCTACGGACCCGGCGGCGCGGTGCCCTTGAAGCCCTTTTGCGGCACCATCGGCCTGGCGCCGGCCGAAAAGGGGCTCCATTCGATCGTCCCGCCGCGCCGCGTCGGCGGCAACATGGACATCCGCGATCTCGCGGCGGGAACCGAGCTGTGGCTGCCGGTCGAGGTGGCGGGCGGCCTGTTCTCGGTCGGCGACACCCACGCCGCCCAGGGCGACGGCGAGATCTGCGGCACCGCCATCGAGAGCCCGATGACCGTCGCCCTCAAGTTCGAGCTGGAGAAGGGCGCCAAGCTGCCCTTCCCGCGCTACCGCACCGCCGGGCCAGTCGCCCGCCATCTCGACGCGAAGGGCTACGAGGTCACCACCGGCATCGGTCCCGATCTCTTCGAAGGAGCCAAGGCCGCGGTCTCCGGCATGATCGAGCTGCTCGCCAGGCGTCACGGCCTGCAGCCGGTCGAGGCCTACATGCTGTGCAGCGTCGCCGGCGATCTGCGCATCAGCGAGATCGTCGACCAGCCCAACTGGGTGGTCTCCTTCTACTTCCCGCGCGCCGTCTTCGAATGAGCCGGAAGGCCGCGCTCGTCGAGGGACCGCGCGCAGCCGTTCCCTTGGGCGAGCGCGCCGCACTGCTGAGCGTCGAGCGGCTGTCGGTCGAGTTCATGACCGACGAGGGCCCGCTTCGCGTGGTCGAGGAAGTCAGCTTCGCGGTCCCGCGCAGCGGCACGCTGGGCCTGGTCGGCGAATCCGGCTGCGGCAAGAGCGTCACCGCCATGTCGATCATGCGACTGTTGCCCGCCCCGCCGGCGCGGGTGGCGGGCGGGCGCATCCTGCTGGACGGCGAGGACCTGCTGCAGCTCGGCGAAGCGGAGATGCGCGGCTACCGCGGCGAGCGCATCGGCATGATCTTCCAGGAGCCGATGACCAGCCTCAACCCGACCTTCACCGTCGGTTTCCAGATCGCCGAGATGCTGCGGCTGCATCGCGGCCAGAAAGGCAAGGCGGCGCGCGCGGCGGCGATCGAGATGCTGCGCCAGGTCGGCGTCGGCGCCGCCGAGCGGCGCGTCGATCTCTATCCGCATCAGCTCTCCGGCGGCCTGCGGCAGCGGGTGATGATCGCCATTGCGCTGATCTGCCGCCCGGCGCTCCTGATCGCCGACGAGCCCACCACCGCGCTCGACGTCACCATCCAGGCCCAGATCCTGGAGCTGCTGCGGCGACTGCAGTCCGAATTCGGCCTCTCGGTCCTGCTGATCACCCATGACCTCGGCGTGGTGGCCGAGCTGTGCGACGTCGTGGCCGTGATGTATGCGGGCCGGATCGTCGAGCGGGCGGACGCCCGCAGCCTCTTCGCCCGGCCCCGCCACCCCTATACGCAAGGGCTCCTGAAGGCGCTGCCGCGCCTCGGCGTCCGCGGAACCAAGCTGCAGTCGATCCCCGGCACGGTCCCGCCGCCGGGCCGGCGCGGCCGGGGCTGCGCGTTCGCCGCGCGCTGTCCGCG
>JBOHKJ010000200.1:0-22130 GCA_050728975.1 Kiloniellales bacterium
GTCGTCCTGCCCGGAGTGGTCGTTGCGCCTGTCCGACTATGTCGCAAGCGATGTTCCGATCACAGTGCTTGAGTGTTGACGAAGTTGACGATGTCTGTGGGGAGCTCTTCGACCCGTCCGAGGTAGAGAGTCTCGAACTCCTCGTAAGAGCGCCCGTGAACCGAGATCCCCAACGACGACCGATCTCCCGAAAGCCGCGCAGCGATCAAATCGTTGGCGCTCTCGCTGTAATGCTCGCCGTCGTTCGTCTCCATCAAGTCCGTCGTAATGTGCGACGGCGCTGAGAAATCGTAGAATTCGTCGAAAAGACCGGAAAATGCATGGACGGTTTCGAGATACGTTCCGAGGACTCCCTCTTCTCGCCAATGCGCGACGACCCACGCGTTGACGTAAGGAACATATCCGATCGTGCGCGCCTGCGGCCAGGTGTCCAGCAGGTCGGCGTAAACGGCGCGAGACTCCTGGCTGAAATCGTCGTAGGAATAGCTTTGGTCGAGCATCCCGGCAGGCGTCATAGGTTCGCGCGGCATCAGCCGACAGACGAAATCCCGAGTATACCATGTGGCTGGCCTACCCATGTCTAGCGTCGACTGGATGGAAAACCAGGCTACGCTGGCCGACGAGTAGGCCCGCAGCACCGGCGGTGGCGATTCTCCGCTCTTGATGAATTCCGGCATTTGGATGTTTGAGGGGCGCGCCGACGTCAGGTCCGCCGGATCGAGGCCGACGATGACCAGCCTCGGATCTACGCCAATTTCTCTGAAGTAGCGCGCATAGACGGCCAGCTCTTCCGCCGTCGCGCCGTTGAACGCCGCATTGAAACACTTGTGGCCTGGGAACTTCGACGCGTTGAGCAACGTCGTGACTGACGCGCCGAAAATCATACAGTCGTACGCGTCGGGGTCATCCCTGATCAAATTGATCTTGCTGACACGGAGGTTGAGCTCGTAGTTTCGGGTGCCGATGCGCGTCCCCGAAAAATACCACAAAGGGTCTACCAGCAGATTCAAGGCGACGATCAGCGCCAGGCTCAAAGCGATGAAGCCCGCCAACGTCGTCAGATAGCGTGCGTTCGTTCGCGCAAGTCTCGTTGTTTTCACCTTCGATGCTCCGTGGACGCTCTATCCGGATCGACGCCTTGCGATCAGTCGAACGAAGTCACCCACATTGCGCAGCACTACGAGGTCTGTCGTCGACACCTTGATCCCGAATGCCTGCTCGGCCGCCAGGATGATGCGAATGTTCGAGAGGCTGTCCCATCCGGTCACATCGCGGGCCGTGCTCGCCATGCCGATATCGATGGAATCGTCGTCGAGAACGTCGCGGATGACATCCTGAAACCGCTCGAGAATCTCGTCCTCTGCTTGTCGTCCCGTGTCCATGGGTAACCTTTCCGATCTAGGTATCGGGACCTCCAACCGCTCCAATTGTCAGTCGAACCGTCGACCTCATGCCCGCCACGAGAATTCCGTATCGGCTTCGTTGCTGCCCGGTCCTACTTTCGAAAGGTGGGGCCGGCGCTCCCTCAGAACTGGAAATAGATGAATTGCCGGGTCGCGTCGGTACGGAGCATGAACGTGAGGCTGATCGCAAACATGACCGCAACGGTCGCCGACCAGGCGACGCTGGGACGCCACGCCACGATCCTGTGCATCGCTCCGACGATCCACACGGGCGCGGTCCATGCGGGCATGCGACGATCCACCACCGGATTGAAGCGTGCCAGCAACTCTGCGCAATTCGGTAGAAGCAAGCATATGGCGCCTCCTGACAGGATGTAGAACAGCGCGCTTCGGGGCGAAGTCACGACGAGCCTGTCGGTGAAGAACAGGTTGCCGTCGGTGAACACGATCCGGAACCGTGGGAGGTCCGTGAAGTGCGTCAGGACGGGCAGGACATCCTGCAAGCTCCGCGGTATATGGATGTTCCCGCCACCGAACATCGAGTCGAGCACCGCAAACGCCGCCGGAATGCTGCTTGCCCGGAAGAAGACCAGGGACGTCAACACCAGCGACATGGTGAGGAACCATGCCACCGGGTAGGGCAGAAGCGGCAGTTTTGCCTCCTGCCAACTGCGGACCGTGGCCATGCCGACGAAGTGGAACATTCCCCAGATCACGAAGGTCCAGCCGGCGCCGTGCCAAAGCCCGGACACGAGAAAGACGACGAACACCGGAACGATGACGGCCCTGACGAACAGGCGCACCCTGCCGTCCCCGGCCAAGACGCCCTTTCGCATGTAGATGAGGGTCAGGGGCGAATAGATGTAGTCGACCAGAAAGCGTGTCAGCGTGATATGCCAACGCTGCCAGAAGTCGATGATGTTGCGGGCCTTGTAGGGCGAGTTGAAGTTGAGCGGCAGTCTGATGCCGAACATGCGAGCGAGGCCGAGCGCCATGTCGGAATAGCCGGAGAAGTCGAAATAGACCTGCAGAAAGAAAGCGAGCGCGCCGACCCAGGCGTCGAAAAACGCAAGGGGACTGCCATCGCTCGCAGTGGCGAACACGGGGTCTGCGACTGCACCCAGGTTGTCGGCCAGCACGACTTTCTTGAACAAGCCGATCGAGAACGCGGTCAGCCCGATGGACAAGTTGGCCAAACGAAATCTGAACGCATCCGACTTGCAGAATTGCGTCAGCATTTCGGTATGATGAACGATAGGCCCGGCGATCAGCTGCGGGAAAAAGACAATGAAGAGCGCATATTCCTGGAACCTGTACCTCGACGTATCCCCCGAATAGGAATCGACGAGATAGGCGATCTGCTGAAACGTAAAGAACGAGATCGCCAGCGGCAGGACGATGTGCGCCAGATCCCACTGGGCGCCGACAATCCAGTTCGCGTTCTCGATAAGGAAGCTCGTGTATTTGAAGTATCCGAGCAGTAACACGTTGCAGACGACACCGAACGCCAGCACCAGCCCGCGCCGTTGGTGACCGCGATGGAGGTGGCGGGAGACCAGCCAATTGAAGACGATGGAGCCGCCGATCAACAGGATGTAGCGCGGATGCCACCAGCCGTAGAAGATCAGCGACGCAGCGACGAGCAGCTGAATGGTTCGAACGCGCCCGAGATACCGCTGCACCAGCAAGTAGAGGGCAAAGACGACCGGCAAGAACCCAAGCACGAACTCCGGGGAACTGAAGACCATTTTTGCTCTTCGGGGCGGTTTCGGGCTAAAGGAGGCCCTTTTCGACCCCCCGCAAGCTCGGATTATTCCGGAGAGCGCGCGCTGGAACAGATCCGGGTCAGATTGTGTCGCCAGGTGGGACTGCCCGGTTGGAATCGACCTATCTGGAATCGCTCATCTGGAGTCGCCGACCTGAGATCGCCGAAGCGATCCATCGGCCCTGGTCATTCTCTGCCAGCAATGCCGGAATCTAGCGCGACGGCATCGCAGAGGAAACGGCGACGGCTCCGCAGAGTCTCCTGATCGACCGGAATATCGGCAGCGATCCCGGCCCTCCCCGGAGCCCGACACGAGCAGCCCGTTTCGAAACAGAATCAAGCCCTTCGCGGCGCTCGATTAACGGCACGCTGCGGACCGCAGTCCGCACGCCGAAGAGCTGCGCGCCCGGTTCGCCCGCCGGCTAGTTCTTCTCCTTGTCGACCAGCTTGTTGGCGGAGATCCAGGGCATCATGGCGCGCAGCTTGGCGCCGACCTCTTCGATCCCGTGGTCGGCGTGGCGCCGGCGCATCGCCTTGAAGCTCGGCTGCCCGGCCTGGCATTCGGCAACCCAGTCGCGGGCAAAGCGGCCGGACTGGATGTCGTCGAGGATGCGCTTCATCTCGGCCTTGGTCTCGGCGGTAATGATGCGGGGCCCGCGGGTGTAGTCGCCGAACTCGGCGGTGTTGGAGATCGAGTAGCGCATGTTCGCCATGCCGCCCTCGTACATCAGGTCGACGATCAGCTTCACCTCGTGCAGGCACTCGAAGTAGGCCATCTCCGGGGCGTAGCCGGCCTCGACCAGGGTCTCGTAGCCGGCGGTGATGAGCGAGGTCAGCCCGCCGCACAGCACCGACTGCTCGCCGAATAGGTCGGTCTCGCATTCCTCCTTGAAGGTCGTCTCGATGATGCCGGCGCGCCCGCCGCCGATCGCCGAGGCGTAGGAGAGCGCGATCTCCTGGGCGTTGCCCGACGCGTTCTGCTGCACCGCGATGAGGCAAGGCACGCCGCCGCCGCGCTTGTATTCGCTGCGCACCGTGTGGCCCGGCCCTTTGGGCGCGATCATAAAGATGTCGAGATCCTTGCGCGGCTCGATCAGGTTGAAATGGATGTTGAGGCCGTGGGCGAAAGCAAGCGCGGTGCCGTCGCGCAGGCTGCCGCTGAGATCGTTGCGATAGATGTCGGCCTGCAGCTCGTCGGGGGTCAGCATCATCACCACGTCGGCCCACTTGGCGGCATCGCCGGTGGCCATCACCTCGAGGCCGGCGGACTCGGCCTTCCTGGCCGTGGCGGAGCCTTTGCGCAGCGCGACCCGCACCGCCTTGACGCCGCTCTCCTTGAGGTTGTTGGCGTGGGCGTGGCCCTGGCTGCCGTAGCCGACCACGGCGACCTTCTTGCCCTTGATCAGATTGACGTCGGCATCCCGATCGTAATAGACGCGCATCGCAGTTCGATCCTCCCGTTCCTAAGCTGTCTTGCCGTTACTGTCTCTTCGGGCGCGCGCCGCTCCCGGCTTGCACACCCGCTTCCCTTACTCAAAGGGCCTTGGCGCCGCGCGAGATGGCGACCACGCCGGTGCGGCTGACGTCGACCAGCCCCAGCGGCCGCATCAGGTCGACGAAGACGTCCAGCTTCTCGCTCTTCCCCGTCAGCTCGAAGACGAAGTGGCTGTGGCCGCTGTCGACCACCGAGGCGCGGAAGATGTCGGCGATGCGCAGCGATTCCACGCGCTTGTTGCCGCGGCCGGACACCTTGACGAGCGCCAGCTCGCGCTCGACCGAGGCGCCTTCGCGGGTCAGGTCGCTCACCCGGTGGACCGGCACCAGACGCGCGAGCTGGGCCTTGATCTGCTCCAGCACCTGCGGCGTGCCCGAGGTGACGACGGTGATTCGCGAGAGGTGCTTGGCCGGATCGACCTCGGTCACGGTCAGGCTCTCGATGTTGTAGCCGCGGCCGGAGAACAGGCCGATCACGCGCGCCAGCACGCCGGGCTCGTTGTCCACCAGCACCGCGATGGTGCGCTTCTCGATCGTCGCTTCCTTGGGCGCCATGGGCTGCCGGTCCGTTTCTTCGCTTCTGTTCGCTCGGCCGGCAGCGGATGCGGGCGGCCATCCGGTCCTAAACCAGGACCATCCCTTCCTCGGAGATCGGCTTGTCCGCCTTGTCGTTGGGCCCGAGCAGCATCTCGTAGTGTGCCGCACCGGAGGGGATCATCGGGAAGCAGTTCTCGGCCTGCTCGACGCGGCAGTCGAGCAGCACTGCCTGCGGGCTGTCGATCATCTCGCGGATCTTGTCGTCCAGCTCCTCCGGCCGCTCGGCGCGCAAGCCTTTCAAGCCGAAGGACTCCGCCAGCTTCACGAAGTCGGGCAGCGATTCCATGTAGCTCTGGGAATAGCGCTCGCCGTGCAGCAGCTCCTGCCACTGGCGCACCATGCCCATCCACTGGTTGTTGACGATGAAGACCTTCACCGGCAGGCGGTACTGGGCGACGGTCGAGAGCTCCTGAATGTTCATCAGGAAGCTCGCCTCGCCGGCAACGTCGATCACCAGCGCTTCGGGATGGGCGAGCTGCACGCCGATCGCGGCCGGGAAGCCGTAGCCCATGGTGCCGAGCCCGCCCGAAGTCATCCAGCGCCGCGGGCCCTCGAACTTGATGAACTGGGCGGCCCACATCTGATGCTGGCCGACCTCGGTGGTGATGTAGGTGTCGCGCTCGCGGGTCAGCTCGTAGAGGCGCTGGATCGCGTATTGCGGCTTGATCGTCTTGCCGGCCTGGCGGTAGCTGAGGCAGTCGCGCGCCCGCCACTCCTCGATCTTGTGCCACCAGGCCTTGAGCGCTTTCTGGTCGAGACGCGCGTCCCTCGCCTTCCAGGCCTTGATCAGCGCGTCGAGCGCGAGCCCGGCGTCGGCCACGATCGGCAGGTCGACCACCACGTTCTTGTTGATCGAAGAGGGATCGATGTCGATGTGGATCTTCTTTGAGTTGGGCGAGAACTCGGCCAGCCGCCCGGTCACCCGGTCGTCGAAGCGCGCCCCGACGTTGATCATCACGTCGCAGTGGTACATGGCCAGATTGGCCTCGTAGGTCCCGTGCATGCCTAGCATGCCGAGGAACTGCGGATCGCTCGCCGGAAAGCCGCCGAGGCCCATCAGCGTGTTGGTGCAGGGGACGCCGAGCAGCTTGACGAAGCGGGTCAGCGCCTTGGCGGCCTTGTCGCCGGCGTTGATGACGCCGCCGCCAGCATAGACGATCGGCCGCTTGGCGCGCGCGATCATCTCGATCGCCTGCTGGATCGCCTTGGGATCGGGCTTGGTCTGGGGACGATAGGTGCGGTGCTCGACCGCCTCGGGGCCGACGTAGGCGCGCGACTTGGCCTGGACCACGTCCTTCGGCAAATCGACCACCACTGGACCGGGGCGGCCGCTGCGCGCCACGTAGAAGGCCTCGTGCAGCACCCGCGGCAGGTCCTCGACCGACTTGACCAGATAGTTGTGCTTGCTGCACGGCCGGGTGATGCCGGTGGTGTCGGCCTCCTGGAAGGCATCGTTGCCGATCAGGTGGGTCGGCACCTGGCCCGTGAGGCACACGATCGGAATCGAATCCATCAGCGCGTCGGTCAAGCCGGTCACCGCGTTGGTGGCGCCGGGACCGCTGGTCACCAGAACCACGCCGACCTTGCCGGTCGAGCGGGCATAGCCTTCGGCGGCATGGACCGCGCCCTGCTCGTGGCGCACCAGGATGTGTTTCAGCGCGTTCTGCTGGTGCAGCGCATCGTAGATCGGCAGTACGGCGCCGCCCGGATAGCCGAAGATGAGGTCGACGCCCTGGTCGACCAGCGCACGCAGCAGCATCTGCGCGCCGGTCATCTCCGGTGCGTCGTTGGTCTTCCCGGCCTTGGCCGGATCCTTGGTCGCCGTCTTGCTAGCCACCACGCCATACCTTCCGCTTGCTTCGAGGCTCAGCCGCCGGGCCCGCGGTCTGCCGCCCGTTTCCAACATCCAATCAGATAGTTAGGTCGAGCTTGCCGGGACCGCGCCAAGCCGCTCCGGCGCTCGAACGGAGGCGTAACCTAGTGCCTCACCCGCGGCCGGTCAACAGAAAGCGACGAATAATCGAAAAGATTGACTCCTTTAATCTTTCCGAATATTGCGCGGCGATCAGCCGGGTCTGGCTCGCCGGCCCGCCATAGTTCGCTGCCGATATTAGCCGGTCGCCTCCTTCGGCCGCGACCGCGCCGCCCGGCAGGATCGCCTGCTTGAGCCCCATCTGACCGCGCAGCCAAGTGGTCTGGCGCTTGGCGTAGCGCCGGGTGGCGCCCTCGCCCTGGGCGATCGCCGTCTCGAGGTCGATCGCGCCGGCCAGGTGGCGGCCGAACTCCGGTACGCCGACCGCCTTCATCGCCGGGAGCCGGGGATCGAGGCCGAGCGCCAGCAGCGCCCGCACCTCGTCCAGCGCCCCGGCCCCGACCATGGCGCGGAACCGACGCTCGCAAGCCTCGTAGAGCCGCTCGCGCGGCGGCAGCAGGACCAGCCGCAGCCAGCGCAAGCCCGGCTCCGTCGACCCCTGTCCGGCCTGCCAAGAGGCGAGGCTGCGGCCGCTCGCTTCCAGCACCTCCCAGGCGCGAACCAGGCGCTGGCGGTCATTGGCGGCGAGCCGCGCCGAGGCCGGATCGCGTGCTACCAGCGCGGCGCGGAATGCGGCCCCGCCGAGGCGCGCGTAAAGCTCTTCGCCCGTGGCGCGCAGCGCTTCCGGCACCTGTGGAATGGCCGCCAATCCCTGTTCCAGCGCCTTGATGTAGAGTCCGCTGCCGCCCGCCAGGACCGGCAAGCGCCCGGCCGCCTGCGCCGCCGCGATCTCGGCCAACGCCAGCGCGCGCCAGGCTCCCGCCGAGCAGCGCTCGCTGGCCGGCAGAATGCCGTATAGGCGATGAGGCGCCGCGCGCTCCTCGTCGGGGCCGGGGCGCGCCGAGAGGATCCTCAGGTCGCGATAGACCTGCAAGGCGTCGGCGTTGATCACCGTGCCCGCGAAGGCTTCGGCGATCGCGAGCGCCAGGCCCGACTTGCCGCTCGCCGTCGGCCCGGCGACCAGAATGGCCGGCGCTCCCCGGTCCTGCGAGCCTTGCGCCACGCCTTGCCGCCCCCCTAAATGCCGCCGATGGACTTCGTGCTTACCGTCATCGGCGATCCCGCCACAAGGCTGCTCGGCCCCGAAACGATCCAGCGCCTGCGATCGGCGCTCGACGGTGCCGGGCTTCATCCGGGGCTTCCCGACTGGCTGGCGCAGCGGGTTGCCTGCGACCTGCCCTTCGGCGGCGGCGATCCCGGCCCCAGCGGCGCCGCGTATCCCGGCAGGGCGATCAAGGCGGCACGCGCTGCGCTCGGCTCGGCACCTTTCGACCTGGCGGCCCAGCCGCTCGCCGGACGCAGCAAGCGCCTGCTGGTCGCCGACATGGAATCGACTGTCATCGGCCAGGAGCTGCTGGACGAGCTGGCCGAGATCCAGGGCCTCGGCGCCAAGGTCGCCGCGATCACCGCGCGCACCATGGCCGGCGAGCTGGACTTTGCCGCTTCGCTCAAGGAGAGGGTTGCGATGCTGAAGGGGATGCCCGCGGCCGCGCTCGACGAAGTCGCGGCCCGCATCGCCTTCAACCCGGGCGCCGAGACGCTGATCGCCACCCTCAGGGCCAAGGGCGTGACGACGGCGCTGGTGTCGGGCGGCTTCGAGATCTTCGCCGCGCGCGTCGCCAAGCTGGCCGGGTTCGACCGGGTTCACGCCAATCGCCTGGAGATCGTGGACGGCAAGGTGACCGGCAAGGTCGGAGAGCCGGTCCTGGACCGCAACGGCAAGCGCGACCTGCTGCTGACGCTGGCGAGGGAGCTCGGGATCGGGCCCGGAGACACGATGGCGGTCGGCGACGGCTCCAACGATCTCGAGATGATCCGCGCCGCGGGTCTCGGCGTCGCCTACCGCGGCAAGCCGGTGCTGCGCGAGGCGGCGGCGGCCCGCATCGATCACGGCGACCTGACCGCGCTTCTCTTTCTCCAGGGCTACCGCGAGCAGGACTTCAGCCGGGAGACGGTCCCGCGCCGATAAAGAAAAACGGCGGCCCAGACAAGGTCGCCGTCTTCCACTCGCTGAAAGATCGGGTTGCGATCAGCTCTTCTCGATCCTGACCGCGATCCACTGGAACTCGCCGCCGCGGTAGACCAGCAGCGTCACGACGCCATAGCCTTGCTCCTTGGCCTTGGCGACATGCGCGGCAACCTCGCCGGCGTCGCTCACCTTCTCCTGGTCGACCTCCACGATAACATCGCCTGGGCGAAGCCCCTTCTCGGCGGCCGCGCTGTCGGGCACGACCTCGGTCACCACCACGCCGTTGGCGTCTTCGTCGAGCTGGAAGCGCGCGCGCAGCTCCGGGGTCAGCGTGCCGAGCGCCAGGCCCAACGCTGAGAGCTCGCGCTCCTGATCGACCGGACCGCCATCCGGCGTGGCCGCAGCCACCGCCTCGTCGGTCAACTCGCCGATCTTCACCTTGACCGTCTTGCGCTCACCCTTGCGCCAGACCACCACGTCGACCTCTTCGCCGATCGGAGTTTCGGCCACCATGCGAGGCAAACGGCGCATATCGGGCACCGGGCGGCCGTCGAACTCGAGGATCACGTCGCCCTGCTCGATGCCACCGGCCTCGGCCGGGCCGCCAGGCGTCGCCGAGGCCACCAGAGCCCCCTGGGCGTCCTTCAGGCGCAAGCCCTCGGCCAGCTCCTCGGTCACGGTCTGGATACGCACGCCGAGCCAGCCACGTTTCACCTCGCCGGTCAGGCGCAGCTGTTCGATCACATTGTGCGCCAGGGAGGCGGGAATGGCGAAGCCGATGCCGACCGAGCCGCCCGAAGGAGAGAAGATCGCCGTATTCACACCGATCACCTCGCCATCGAGGTTGAACATCGGTCCGCCAGAGTTGCCGCGGTTGATCGCCGCGTCGGACTGGATAAAGTCGTCGTAAGGACCGGCGTTGATGTCGCGCTGACGGGCCGAGACGATGCCGGCGGTCACGGTGCCGCCGAGACCGAAGGGGTTACCGATCGCAATCACCCAGTCGCCGATTCGTGTCGCGTCGGAGTCGCCCCACGTGGTTGCGGGGAGGGGCTTCTCGCTCTCGACCTTGAGCAGCGCGAGGTCGGTCTTCTCGTCGCTGCCGATGATCTTGGCCGTCAGGATGGTGTCGTCATGGAGACGGACCGTCACCTCTTCCGCCTCGGCGACCACATGGTGGTTGGTCACGATGTAGCCCGACGGGTCGATGATGAACCCGGAGCCGAGCGAGTTGGCGCGCCGCTCGCGCTGGGGCGGCTGTTCGCCACGCCTCTCGAAGAACTCCCGGAAGAACTCCTCCACGTCCGGGTCCTGGCCCTCGGCCATACGCTGGGTCGTGGCAATGTTCACCACGGTCGGCAGCAGCTGCTCGGCAAGATCGGCGAAACTCTCCGGGGCCGAGCGCGCACCCGCGGAGGCTGCGCTCAGGACGATGGCGCTCGCTGTCAGGAGGCCGACCAGCCACTGCAAGGCCCGCTCGCGCGTCGCAATCGCGGTCGTGGCACTCGCAGAACGCATAAACCGTGCATTCGCTTGCATCGTTGTCGCTTGCTCCTCGAATGTCCAGGATCCGGCCGGCGGCGGCTCCGCCCGGCGTCAGCCTTTAATTGTACTACACGCGATGTGGGCCGGGCGACCCCGCTGTCAAGCGATGGAGAGGCTGCCCCGCGAAAGGGGCGGAAGTGTGACGCCGGCCATCGCGCTTCCGGCGATCCTAGCGCAGCAGCAGCCACAGCAGCACCAAGCCGAAGAGAGCGAAGCCAAGCCCCAGAGTTTGTTGACGTTCCGGGGAAACTTGGCGGAGTAGCTCGAGCGCCCGCTCGATCCGGCCCGCCATCAGGGCGAGCGCCAGGCCCTCGAACACGAAAACGAGAGCCAGCCCCACCAGCAGGCTCGTCGCGATCTCGCCCAAGGGCGGGGCCCCGCCGCGCGCAGGCCCGTCCGGCCGCCGCCGCTAGCGCTCGGCGTTCGGTTTCGGCCCGCCGAAGAAGGAGAAGAACTCGCTGTCTGGCGACAGCACCATATAGGTGCTATCGCCGGCCAGCGACCGTTCGTAAGCCTTCATCGAGCGGTAGAAGTCGAAGAACTCCTCGTCCCGGCCGTAGGCCTCGTTGAGCACCCTGGTCCGCTCGCCTTCGCCCTCGCCGCGCAGGATGTCCGCCTCGCGCTCCGCCTCGGCGCGGATGACCGTGGCTTCGCGGTCGGCGGAGGCCCTGATCCGCTCCGACTGCTCATAGCCCTGGGCGCGGAACTCGGCGGCTTCCCGCTGACGCTCCGACTGCATGCGTTCGTAGACCGCCTGACTGGTCTCCTCAGGCAGATCGGCGCGGCGGATACGCAGATCGACGATCTCGATCCCGAAGCGGGTGGCTTCGGCATTCACGTTTTCCTTGATGTCCTGCATGATGGTGACGCGCTCTTGCGACAACACGTTCGCCAGGTTCACGTTCCCGAGAATGTTGCGGATGCCGGCGTTGATGATCGTGCCGAGCCGCTGGCGCACCGCGCTCTCGGTGCGAACCGTCTGGAAGAAACGCAGCGGGTCGACGATCTTGTAGCGCGCATAGGAATCGACCAGCAGCGGCTTCTGATCCGCAAGGATGATGCGCTCCACCGGCGGATCGAGGTCCAGAATCCGCTTCTCGTAGTACTCCACGTTCTGGAACAAGGGGATCTTGACGTTCAGCCCCGCCTCGGTGATCACCCGCTTGGGGTCGCCGAACTGCAGGACGATCGCCTGCTGGGTCTGGTGCACGGTGAAAAGCGCCCCCGAGGCGATGACGCCAATCGCTACGACGATTATACCGAGGACGAGGAGGAGTCTGCGGTCCATGATCTGGGGCTCCTCTAATTACCGCTGCGCGCGGTTCCGGCGCCGCGCAGCTCGTTCAGCGGCAGATAGGGCACCGCGCCCTGCAAATCGCTGTCGAGAATCACCTTGTCGGTCCCGCTCATCACCTGTTCCAGCGTCTCCAGGAACATGCGCCTGCGGGCAACCGACGGGTTCTGGCTATAGGCCTCGTAGACCTCGATAAAGCGCTGCGCCTCGCCCTGAGCCTCGTTGATCAGGCGCTCGCGATAGCCCTGAGCTTCCTGGATGATGCGTTGAGCGTCGCCGCGCGCTTCGGGGAGGACCTTGTTACGATAGGCGTCGGCCTCGTTGCGCAGGCGATCGCGGTCCTGCAACGCACGCTGCACATCGTTGAACGCGTCGATAACCTGCGGCGGGGGCTGCACGTTCTGCAGCTGCACGTCGGTGATCTCGATACCGGCTTGGTAGTCGTTCAAAATCTCCTGCAGCAGGTTGCGCGTGTTCACCTCGATCTCGCCGCGCCCTTCGGTCAAGGCCAGTTGAATGTCGGTGCGGCCGATGATCTCACGCATCGCGCTTTCGGCGGCGATCTTCACCGTCGCTTCCGGATCGCGGATGTTGAACAGGAACTCCCCGGCATCGGCGATCTTCCACTGCACCGAGAAGTCGATGTCGATGATGTTCTGGTCGCCGGTCAGCATCAGGCTTTCCTCGGGCACGTCGCGCTGGCTGCCGCGATCGTCGCCTACAGTGGCAAAGCCGATGTTGATCTGTTGAACGTTCTCGACCCTTGGCGTTTGGACGGACTCGATCGGATAGGGCCAGTGCCAATTGAGGCCGGGCTGCGTCGTGCGAGTCCACTCGCCAAAGGTGAGCACCACGCCCTGCTCGGCCGGTTGCACCCGGTAGAAGCCTGTCGCCAGCCACGCCAGCACGATCAACAAGGCTGCGATCGCAATGCCGCGACCGCTCATTCCACCGCCCGGCAAGAGGTTCTTAACGCGATCCTGGCCGCGCCGGATCATGTCCTCGATGTCCGGCGGCCGCTGACCGCCCCCGCCGCGGCCCCACGGGCCGCCGCCTCCCGATCCACCGCCGGAGCCGCCACCGCCCCAGGGTCCGCCACCGCCGCCTCGATTCTCCCAGGCCATCTCGCCTTCCCGTCTTTCGTTCCCCAACCGGCGCCCCACTGTCGCCCTGCGGCGAAGCTGACAAGCGCTGCCGGGCCCCTTATATCACGCTAGTCTGCGGGCACTAGGCCGGGTTCCCGCCGACTTTTCGACTGCCCTCTCTGGCGGCCGCGTCGCGTTCCCGGCATATTGGCCATGAGCCAAGGAAATCAAGGATGACAGCAGTCACCGAACAAAGGGTTTTGACCGCTCTCAAGGCCATCGACGGCCCCGAGGGCGGCGATATCGTCTCGCTGGGCTGGGTCCAGGGGCTGGCAATCAAGGACGGTAACGTCGCCTTCGCGCTGGAGGTGCCGCGCGACAAGGCGCCCGGGCTCGAGCCGCTGCGCAAACAGGCCGAGACCAGCGTGCTGGCGCTCGAAGGCGTCACCTCTGCCACTGCCGTGCTCACCGCTCACCGCGCACCTTCGGCAGCGGCACCCGCGGCGCCCGGCAGTCATGGTCCGGCGGGCCATGCGCAGGGAGAAACGGCACCGGGGCGCGGCCAAGCCGCCGGCAAGGCGCTGGTGCCCGGTGTCGCGGCGATCGTCGCGGTGGCGAGCGGCAAGGGCGGGGTCGGCAAGTCGACCACCGCCACCAATCTGGCGCTGGGCCTGGCGCGGCTCGGCCTGTCCGTCGGCATGCTCGACGCCGACATCTACGGTCCCTCGCAGCCGCGCATGCTCGGCATCTCCGGGCGGCCGACCTCGCCCGACGGCAAGCGTCTCGTCCCGCTGGAGAACTACGGCATCAAGTGCATGTCGATGGGATTCCTGGTGGCCGAGGACACGCCGATGATCTGGCGCGGCCCGATGGTGCAGTCGGCACTGGCCCAGATGCTTCGTGACGTCGAATGGGGAGCGCTCGACGTCATGATCGTCGACATGCCGCCAGGCACCGGCGACGCCCAGCTCACCATGGCGCAGCAGGTCCCGCTGGCGGGCGCAGTGATCGTCTCGACACCCCAGGACATCGCGCTGATCGATGCTCGCAAGGGCCTCAACATGTTCCGCAAGGTCGACGTCCCGGTGTTCGGCATCGTCGAGAACATGAGCGTCTTCGTCTGCCCGCACTGCGGCAAGGAGTCCCACATCTTCGCCCACGGCGGCGCCAGGGCAGAGGCGGCGCGGCTCGGCGTGCCGTTCCTCGGCGAGATTCCGCTCGACATCGCGATCCGCGAGACCTCCGACGGCGGACGGCCGCTGGTGGTCTCGGCGCCGGACAGCCCGCAGGCGAAGGCCTACATGAAGATCGCCGAAGCGGTTCGCGACCGCCTCCAAGGCGCCGTTCAGCGCCAGGCACCCAAGATCGTGATGCAATAGCGGCGGTCAGGCCTTTCGCCCGGCAGCGCGTCGTTATCCTTCGCGGCCGAGCGCCGCCATCAGCTCGCGCCACTCGCGCTTGGAGAGCCCCGAGCTTTCCTGGGTCACCGCCTCGCCGGCCAGGAGACGCTTCACCACCGCCAGGCCGCGCCCGGTGAGCTGCACCCCGTCGCGGACGCAGTCGGCGAAGGCGGCATAGGCGAGCGGCACCCAGCGTGCCACCGTGTCCCCCATCACCTCTGCATAGGCGCGAATCTCGTACTGGGCGTGGGCGTCGGCGCGCAATCCGATGAAGTGCAGCAGATTGTGCAGGTCGGTCTTCCAGTACCACTGGGTGTAGACGTTGAGCGTCAGGTTCATGCGCGCCAGCTCGCGCGCCAGGCCGTCGCGGCCCGGATCGATGGTGGTGCCGTCCGCGCGCTCGTTCAGCATCTCCTCGTAGTGGTCATAGCTGCGCTCGGCATCCCCGCGCAGCAGGTCGAGCACGCGCTTGGCCTCGTCGCCGGTCAGCACCTCGCCGCGCCCCTGCCGGTTGGCGGTCGACTGCGCCGCCAGCGCGTCCGGCGCCGGGATGTAGAACTCCCTGTCGAGGACCGAATAGCGCGCCGAATACTCGTTCACGTTGGCGGTGCGGTGGCGGATCCACTGCCGGGCGATGAAGATCGGCAGCTTCACGTGGTACTTGATCTCGCACATCTCGAAGGGCGTGGTGTGCCGATGGCGCATCAGATAGTTGATGAGCCCGGCATCCTCGCGCACCTGCTTGGTGCCGCGGCCGTAGGAGACGCGCGCCGCCTGCACGATCGCGCCGTCGTCGCCCATGTAGTCGACCACCCGGACGAAGCCGTGATCCAGCACCGGGAGCGGCTGGAAGAGAATTTCCTCGAGCGCCGGCACGGTAGCGCGCCGCGTCTCGTGCCGCGCCTCGCGGGCCTGGCGCACCTCGGCCTCCTGGCCTTCGCTCAGCAGGCGCCGGCCGGCCGGCGGCATGGCGGCGGCCTCCTCTCCGGCGGTTTCGGGGGCGATCTCGCTGGCCCGCTTCTTCATGCCTCTCCCCGCTCGTTCGATACGATTGGAGCCCCCGACTCCACGAGGGCGGCTCCATTGTCTCTTAACCGAAGGAGCCCGCCCAGTCCCGGCTTCCGGCTGTGGACAGAGACAAATGACGGGGATAGGCCCGGGGCCGGCTCAGAGGTCCTTTTTTGGTAACCGCTTAGCCCCTATATTGAGGGAGCTGGGAAACCAGCTATGGCGCTAAACGGATCTGCGGAATAAGCGCTGCGGACCCGGGGGCAGTACCCGGCGCCTCCACCAGTTTCGCCCCGTGACCGCTCGAGATAGGGTGTCATGGGGCTCCTATGGGGGCGAACTAGGATCGACGCGCGTGGTAAAGGCAGCTTCGGTGCCCGGCATGGTACCGCCGTTATCGGGCCAAGCAATAGTTGCCAACGACAACTATTCTGAGGCTCGCCTCGCTGCCTAATGGCGGCTAGACAAGCCTACTCTTGAAGCCCTAGGCGTTCAGACCGTCTAGGCGGGGTTCGGGGCGCACCTGGCAACAGAAGCGCCCCACTCTCCCGCTCCCGCAAGGACAGGCGGGCAATAAGAAGCTATTGGGAGGCTAGGCCTGAGCGCGCGATGACTGGGGGTTTGAGCTACGACAGTCTGGTCGAAGACGCGCTCCGCAGCGTGGTCGGTCGGGCGCTCACCTTCGTGGCCGAGCATGGCCTGCCCGGCGACCATCACTTCTACATAACCTTCCGCACCGAACACGGCGGTGTCGTCATGCCGGCTTTTCTGCGCGAGCGCTATCCGGCCGAGATGACCATCGTCCTGCAACACCAGTTCTGGGGTCTCGACGTCGGCCGCGACGCCTTTGCGGTCACGCTCTCTTTCAATGACCAGCCGCAGCGGCTGACCGTGCCCTACGACGCGGTCCTGTCGTTCGCCGATCCCTCGGTGCGTTTCGGTCTGCAGTTCGACGTCGCCCGGAAGGCCGAAATGGAAGCGGAAGCGCGCGAGGCGGGGCCGGTCGAAGCAGGCAACGTCTTGGAGACGGCGATCCCGGCCGTCGAGGAGAGCGGGCCGAATGTGGTGCCGCTCGATACTTTCCGAAAGAAGTCCTGACCCCCAAGGAGCTTGCGGAGAGCGCGTTGCTCGCCCCCCGACTCAGTGGCGGCGCGCGACCGTTGCCGGATCCCAGCGTTGGATGCGCTTTGCCTTCTGCTCCACCGGCTCCGCCTTGCCGTGGCGGACTCGCAGGCGTGCGAGGAATTCGTCCAGGCGCCGTTGCAGCTCTTCCCGCTCTTCAGGAGTGAGCTCGGAGTCCGGAATCCGCGAAAGATCGCGGTCGCTAAGGTCGGTCATGGCGGTCCTGTGTCCCAGGCAGGCAGAGATCGGGCCCGAACGGGCATCCTTGACCGCCAGCCTTAAGGAAGTCTGAACTTGCCCGCCCGCGCCTCGCGGCCTCGCCAGGACTTGCGTCATGCCACCCAAGGCCCCACCGAAAAGTGCCAAGACCGTCCCGGCCAGTGTCGCCCGGGCGCTATTCCTTCTCTTGCCGCTCGGACCGGTGCGGGCCAGAGCCATGTTCGGCGGCCACGGGCTATATCTCAACGCCGCGATGATCGGGCTGATCGCCCGGGACCGTCTCTACCTGAAGGTCGACGAGACGACCAAGGCGCGATTTGCCGAGGCCGGTGGCGAGCCTTTCGTCTACGAGAGGCATGGCAAGACGGTCGAGATGTCCTACTGGACGCTGCCGGAGCGCCAGCTGTCGGGGCCCGAAGCTCTGCTGCCCTGGGCCGAGCTGGCGCTTGCCGCCGCGCGGCGGGCCCGGTTCGCGAAGACCACCGGGCGGGCTACCCGGCTGCAGCGCAGGTCCCGTTCGCGGAGCCGGTTCTACTAGCCTGTCAGAGCGGCGGGTGGAGCGGCTCGGATCTCCCGGCGCCGTTCCAGGAGTCTGCCTGCGTCGTGTTACGGCGTCGCTTCTTGCCGTGACGCTTCTCGCCCTCGCGATCGGCGGCCAGGACCACCGCAGCACCGAGCCCGGCAGTCAGCAGCAGCATGCCGGTGGGGCCGAGATTGGCGAGCGAGCGGCCGATCAGGAGCCCGATCTCCGCCACATCGCCGTTCCTGGCGGAAGCGGCGGTCGCCACAGGCTTGTCCTGCGGCCCGACGGTCGCCTCGTCCCTCGGCTTGCGGTAACGCAGGTAGAGGATGACCAGAGGTGCCGCCGCGAGCAGCAGAATAAGGACGCCGATCGACGCCAGCGCCGCCGGAGCGCCGAGCTTTGGCAGCAGAACGAGGTATCCGGCGGCAAGCAAAAGGCCGAGGCCGCCCACAAGCGACAGACACAAAATCAGCGCCGCGAGCAGC
Source organism: Kiloniellales bacterium (assembly GCA_050728975.1). Taxonomy (GTDB): domain Bacteria; phylum Pseudomonadota; class Alphaproteobacteria; order Kiloniellales; family JBOHKJ01; genus JBOHKJ01. The sequence goes on from JBOHKJ010000200.1 coordinate 17,942, forward strand.
CCCAACACACCGAGCACGGCCTGGCGCTCGAGGCGCCGGCCGAGCTTGCGCACGAGCGACCCGAAAATCATCTCGTCCCCTGCCGCAGCGATCAATGTCCGCGACGGGAGAGGAGCACTCCAACCATCAATCCGCCGACGAACGCGACAGCAAGGCTGGTGCCTGGCCGCGTCTCGACCTGCTCGGCAACGGCGGAGCCGGCGCGCTTCAGCTGTTCCTGGCCCTGATGCGTGAATTCGCGAACCCGCTCGGCCGCGTTCTCCACCTGGCCGTTGCCGAGTCTCTTCAAGCTCTCGGCGATCTTGCCCATATCGGCGCGCAATTCGCGCACCTCGGCTTTCAGGTCTTCAGTCACCTTGTCAGTCTGTGTAACCATAGTGGCTTTCCTTTCTTTGTCTTACGCCTCCCACACACGAGAAGTTCCTGCATCGGCTAAGGTATCGGGGGCCGCGTGCCACGCACCAGATGGACGATCAGCGTGAGCACGAACAGCACCAGGAATACGAAGAACAGAATCTTGGCGATCCCTGCCGACGCGGCGGCAATTCCGCCGAAGCCGAACAGCGCGGCGACGAGCGCGATCAGGAAGAACATGACGGCCCAGCCCAACATGGCTCGATCCTCCTTTCCTCGGTTTGGTGAACGGCAGTTTCTCGACAGCGACTCGGCTCTAGAGGTCGTCGGTGCTGTCTTCGACCGCGTCGCCCGCCTCCTCGGCGTCCTCGCCCATGCCGCTCCAGGTGTTCTCGCAGGCTGTCAGTGCACCGACCGACAGCAGTGCGGCCAGCAGGGCCGCCAGCGTCCGAATCCTCGTCATCCTCGATCCTCCGGTTGTCTCTTCCACTGCAGCGCGATTCGCCTGATCCGCGAGGTCCTACCGGCCGAGCGCAAGATTCAGTCGAATCGCGCTGTCGCTTAGACTCTCCCGATGCCGCTCCAAGGGATGCTCGCCAGTCGCAAATAGCCGACAAGAAAGCACTTGGCTCAGGCATCCAGAACCCGGCGCGTTGCGCCATCCGACCAAGTACAATCCGTGGCGTTGCTATGGCTTTGCAGCAAAACTTGTAGCAATCGGTAGTGGCCGTGGAGAGCCGAATTGCCCATCAGACCGGCCATCCAGCGGCTTTATTTCACGATTCGCGGAAGAATCTTTTCCGATTCGCCGCAGCTTCGGCGCCGCGAAAGGGCCAGGCCCACTACCGGCAGCGGCGCTAGCGGTGGCAGGGAGACGTGCTAAAACGGAGTTGCCCGCATTGTTCGGCGGGCCGTTCTTCGCCCAAGCCTGGAGACCCAAGCCGCCATGTCTGCCGCCGTCAAGAGAGCCAGCAAGACAATCGCCGCCGCCAAGACCCGCTTCGAAAGCGATTCGATGGGCGAGATTGCCGTTCCTGCCGATCGCTATTGGGGGGCACAGACCCAGCGCTCACTGCAGAATTTCCGCATCGGCGGCGAGCGCATGCCCGAAGCCGTGGTGCGCGCCTTCGGCGTCCAGAAGCTCGCGGCCGCAAGAACCAATCTGAAACTTGGCCTGCTGGACGCCAAGCTCGGTGCCGCGATCTGCAGCGCTGCCGAGGCAGTGGCCTCGGGTCTGCTGAGCGAGCACTTCCCCCTGGTGGTCTGGCAGACCGGCTCGGGCACCCAGAGCAACATGAATGCCAACGAGGTGATCGCCGGGCGCGCCAACGAGCTCTTGACCGGGCAGCGGGGCGGGAAGGCGCCGGTCCATCCCAACGATCACGTCAACATGAGCCAATCGTCGAACGACTCCTTCCCGACGGTGATGCATATCGCCGCGATCGAAGAGCTCGCGACCAACACGCTGCCGGCGCTCGCGCGCCTCGAAAAGGCGCTCGCCGCCAAGTCACGCGACTTCGCCAGGATCATCAAGATCGGCCGCACCCATCTGATGGATGCGACCCCGCTGACGCTGGGCCAGGAGTTTTCCGGCTATGCCCAGCAGATCGCCTATGGGATCGATCGCGTGAAGGCGGCGCTGCCGCGGCTCTACCTGCTCGCCCAGGGTGGAACCGCGGTTGGAACCGGGCTCAACACGCCGGTCGGCTTCGACAAGGCCTTCGCCGCCGAGGTCGCACGCATCGCCAAGCGTCCCTTCAAGACCGCGCCAAACAAGTTCGAGGCCCTGGCCGCGCACGACGCCATGGTCGAGGCCTCCGGCGCGCTCAACACGCTCGCCGCGTCGCTCATGAAGATCGCCAACGATGTGCGCCTGCTCGGCTCCGGTCCGCGCAGCGGTCTTGGCGAGATTCTGCTGCCCGCGAACGAGCCCGGCTCGTCGATCATGCCCGGCAAGGTCAACCCCACCCAGGCCGAGGCGCTGACCATGGTCGCGGCCCAGGTGATGGGCAATCATGTCACGATCACCGTCGCCGGCTCCAACGGCCACTTCGAGCTCAACGTCTTCAAGCCGGTCCTGATCTACAACTTGCTGCAGTCGGCGAAACTGATCGGCGACGCCAGCGACTCCTTTACCGAGAACTGCGTCGACGGCATCGTCGCCAACAAGGCCCGGATCGAGGCCCTGATGCAGCAGTCGCTGATGCTGGTGACCGCGCTCAATCCGGTGATCGGCTACGACAACGCCGCCAAGGTCGCGAAGAAGGCCTACGCCGAGAGCTCGACGCTCAAAGAGGCCGCAGTAGCGCTCAAGCTGTTGAGCGCCGAGGATTTCGACCGCTACGTAAGACCCGAAGCCATGATCGGCCCAAAAGTCGCCAAGCGAGCCGCCAAGGGCAAGACTCGGGCCCAGGCCCGGCGCTCGACGCGCTGACCCGATCGCGATGCGCGCACCACCGGGCCGCAATCTGGCCAAGCGCTCGGTGACCCTCGCCGGGCATCGAACCAGTCTCAGTATCGAAGAGCCTTTCTGGGTGGCTCTCAAGAAGATGGCGGCCGAAGATCGGATTTCGATCAACGCACTGGTGGCGCGGATCGACGCCGATCGTATCGAGGTGCGCCCCGCCTGCAATCTCTCGAGCGCGGTGCGGCTGTACATCCTCGGGCGGCTTTCGCCGCCCTCGGAGCGCGACTAGGTCGAGGAGTCCCACGCTGCGGCGTTCTCCCCGCATAATCGTTTCACGTGAAATACTTGAAACCTACACGTGTGCGACTTTCTGACCGCGCTTGGCGAGAACAAAGGCACCAAGGAGATCGCTGCCGATATTCGCGCGGCCGGTCGGTTGCCGGGCCTAGTCGAGCCCCGGCAGCAGGCCTTTCAAGCCCTGTTCGATGATCTCCTGCGGCGTCAGCGGCCGTTTCCGCTGCTGCCCGCCCGGCTGTGCGCTGTTCGACGGCGATTCGCCCGGCGCGGGATTGACGAGCGGCCGAGGCTCGCTTGCCGGCCCCGGCACGCTCGCTCCCGGGTCGGCGGTCGGCGATTCGCTTCGCGGCCGATCGCTGACTGCGGTTCCGCGCAACCTGACGTCCGGCTGATCGAGCGGTCCGCGCGCGGCCACGACCAGATCCGGCTCGGTGCCCTCCCTCTGGGCGATCGCCAGTTCAGCATCGAGCAGCCACCTCGGCAGGTCGGCCTCGCCGACGAGCAAGGCCTCGGCACCGCTCTTGCCGTCGAGGTGGGTATCGTCGGTCCGCGCGACGCCTTTCTCCACGGTGAAAGTGCCGGACAGGTCGGCGCCTCCGCCAAGCAGCGTCAAGGGCGCGTCGGCGAGCTGCGCCAGCGCCCGGGTCTCTCGCACCTTGTCCTGAAGCAGCGCGGAGAGCGCGCCGATCGCCGGCGCGGCACCGCCGCTCTTGGGAATCTCCACGGCACCGGAGAGCCGCCCGCCGCCTTCCAGCGCCGCTATCAGGTCGGCCTCGCTCAGTCCGCTACTGGAGAGCTTGGCTACGACGTCGAGCGGACCCTTGATCGTGCCGACAACCGGGAGCGCCGGCACCAGGCGTTCCAATTGCAACCGCTCAGCCGTCAGGTCGAGCGCGAGAGCGGGACGCGCGCGCACGTCGAGGCTGCCGCTGGCGGTCAGCTGTCCGCCATAGAGGCTTGCAGCGAATTGCGAGACGGTCAAAACGCCGTCAATCAGCTCGGCCGCCGTCTTCACCTGTTCGAGCTTCAACTCCTCATGGGTCAGCGCCGCCGCTTCCAAGGTTAGCGACAGGTCGAAAGCCTTCAGCGCCGCAAGGTCGAGCGGCTGGCGCGACCAGCGCTCTCGGGGTG
>JBOHKJ010000201.1:0-9531 GCA_050728975.1 Kiloniellales bacterium
TCGCGCCGCCACTCTCCGCCAATACCTTCGTGATCGCCGCCGTCAGCGACGTCTTCCCGTGGTCAACATGCCCAATCGTCCCCACGTTGCAGTGCGGCTTCGTCCGTTCAAATTTCGCCTTTGACATCGCTCTCGTCTCTCCGTCCCTTGCGAACCCGACGCTCTTGCGTTCAGGCCATTTTGGCGACCACTTCGTCGGCGACCGCCTGCGGGACGCGTTCGTAGTGATCGAAGTGCATGGTGTATTGGGCGCGCCCCTGGCTCATGGAGCGCAGCGTGTTTACATACCCAAACATATTGGCGAGCGGCACCTGGGCATTGATGACCTGGGCGTTGCCGCGCTGAGTCATGCCGGTGATGCTGCCGCGCCGACTGTTCAAGTCACCGATGATGTCGCCCATGTATTCCTCGGGTGTCACCACCTCGACCCGCATCATCGGCTCCAGCAGCACCGGGCCCGCCTTCGGCATACCTTCGCGAAAGGCCGCGCGCGCAGCGATCTCGAACGCCAGAACGCTCGAATCCACGTCATGGCTGTTGCCGTCGAACAATGTCGCTTTGAAGTCGATCACCGGGAAGCCGGCAATGACGCCGGTGTCCTTAGCCGACTTGATGCCTTTGTCGACGCCTGGCACGAATTCGCGCGGCACCGAGCCACCGACGACCGCGTTCTCAAACAGAAAGCCTTCGCCGGGTTTGAGCGGCTCGAAGCGAATCTTGACTCGGGCGAACTGACCCGAACCGCCAGTTTGCTTCTTGTGAGTGTAGTCGACCTCGGTGGTCTTGCTGATCGTCTCGCGGTAGGCGACCTGCGGCGCGCCGACGTTGGCCTCGACCTTGAACTCGCGCTTCATGCGGTCGACGATGATTTCGAGATGCAACTCGCCCATGCCCTTAATCACGGTTTGGCCGGACTCGGGATCGGTGGAGACTCGAAACGAGGGGTCCTCTTGGGCGAGACGGCCGAGCGCCATACCCATCTTCTCCTGGTCAGCCTTGGTCTTGGGCTCGACCGCGACCTCGATAACCGGGTCGGGAAACTCCATCCGTTCCAGGATCACCGGGCTCTGTGGATCGCAGAGTGTGTCGCCGGTGGTGGTGTTTTTCAGCGAAGCTACGGCAACGATGTCGCCGGCGTAGGCTTCCTTGATGTCCTCGCGATGGTTGGCGTGCATGTGCAGCATGCGGCCGACCCGCTCGCGCTGATCCTTGACCGAGTTCAAGACTTGGTCGCCCGATTTCAGCACGCCCGAGTAGACGCGCACGAAGGTGAGCGAGCCGACGAAAGGATCGGTCATGATCTTGAAGGCCAAGGCCGCAGTCGGCTCGCTGTCGCTGCTCTTACGGGTTACCGGCTCTTCGCTGCCGACCTTGATGCCCTTAATGTCCGGAACGTCGTCCGGCGCCGGCAGGAATTCGACCACCGCGTCGAGCAGCGGCTGGACGCCCTTGTTCTTGAAGGCCGAGCCACAGACGATCGGTACGAAGGTGAGCGCGCAGGTGCCCTTACGGATGCATTTCTTGAGGGTCTCCTCGTCGGGCTCCTTGCCCTCGAGGTAAGCCTCCATTGCGGCATCGTCCTGCTCGACCGCGGTCTCGATCAGCTTCTCTCGGTACTCGGCCGCCTTGCCGGCGAGATCGGCCGGGATATCGGCATAGACGAACTCCGCGCCCAGCGACTCGTCCTTCCAGACCACCGCCATCTGCTTGACGAGATCGACGACGCCCTTGAACTCCGACTCGGAGCCGATCGGCAGCTGGACGACCAGCGGCTTGGCGCCGAGGCGATCGACGATCATGTCGACGCAGCGATAGAAATCGGCGCCGATACGGTCCATCTTGTTGACGAAGCAGATGCGCGGCACGTGATACTTGTCGGCTTGGCGCCACACCGTCTCCGACTGTGGCTCGACCCCAGCCACCGAGTCGAAGACCGCAACCGCACCGTCGAGCACGCGTAGCGAGCGCTCGACTTCGATAGTGAAGTCGACGTGACCCGGCGTGTCGATGATGTTGATGCGGTGGTCCTTCCAGAAGCAGGTTGTGGCGGCTGACGTGATGGTGATGCCGCGCTCCTGCTCCTGCTCCATCCAATCCATCGTGGCCGTGCCCTCGTGGACCTCGCCAATCTTGTAGGACCGGCCGGTGTAGAAGAGTACGCGCTCGGTCGTCGTCGTCTTACCGGCATCGATGTGGGCCATAATGCCGATGTTCCGATAGCGATCGAGCGGGGTTGTACGGGCCATGGCGACTGCTTCCGGTACTCGGGTTACCAGCGGTAATGCGAGAATGCGCGGTTGGCTTCCGCCATGCGGTGCGTGTCTTCGCGCTTCTTGACCGCGGAGCCGCGATTGTTGGCCGCGTCCATCAGCTCGCCGGCCAGGCGATCGGTCATGGTCAGTTCGGAGCGCGCGCGAGAGGCAGTGATCAGCCAGCGAATCGCCAGCGCCTGGCCGCGGTCGGGACGCACCTCGACCGGCACCTGATAGGTGGCGCCGCCGACCCGGCGCGAGCGCACCTCGAGGTCCGGCTTCACGTTGCCGAGCGCCTCGTGGAACACACGAAGTGGATCCTGTCCGCCCTTGCGCTGGATACGATCCAGCGCGCCATAGACGATACCTTCGGCGACCGACTTCTTGCCGGCATACATCAGCACGTTCATAAACTTGCTGACGACCTGGTCGGTGAACTTCGGATCGGGAAGGATTTCACGCTTTTCTGCGCGGCGGCGGCGGGACATGGACGAACCCCTACTTCGGACGCTTGGCGCCGTATTTCGAACGGCGCTGGCGGCGGGCGCTGAGGCCCTGGGTGTCGAGGGTACCGCGGATGATGTGATATCGGACGCCCGGGAGGTCCTTCACGCGCCCGCCGCGGATCATGACGACCGAGTGCTCCTGAAGATTGTGGCCTTCACCGGGAATGTAGGAGATCACCTCGAAGCCGTTAGTGAGGCGAACGCGCGCGACCTTGCGAAGCGCCGAGTTCGGTTTCTTCGGCGTGGTGGTGTAGACGCGCGTGCAGACGCCGCGCTTCTGCGGACAGGACTGCAGGGCCGGCACCTTGTTGCGCGTCATCGGTTGGCGGCGCGGCTTACGAATAAGCTGGTTGATCGTCGGCATCCGCGATTCTTTCCTTGAGTTCGGTCCGGAGCGCCGGCACGCATAACGACGCGAGGGCAATAGCCTTGCCCCCGCGGAGCGTGACACCGCCGCCCGATAAGTTCCCGGTTTTGGTCCCGTATTCCGCGAGGCTGCGTCTAGACCGCAACGGGTCTACCACCAGCCCCCAAAAGCGCGGGCATACTATTCACCGACCCCATGGCCGTCAAGCTTCGTGGCGCTGGAAAACCCGCGGGTTTCTTTGGGTTTGACAGTCACAGCCCGCGCTCCGTTAAGGATTGCGGCGGGCCATGGGCTTGGCGCAATATTGTTGCGCGGCGGGCCTGCCCCCGCGCCCCGGAAAAAACGACGGGGTCCGAGCGCCAAACAGGTATCCGGACCCCGGTTTCAGCCGCGCATCGGGTGCGGTCAGGCGACCGAGCTGCGCTCCTGGGTTTCGTCCGCGCCGCCCTCGAGCCGAGCAGCCTCTTCCTTCTGGGTTAGCAGCTCGCGGTCGCGGTCCGCGGCCACCCGCTTCAGGCGATTCATGACCGAGCCGGTGCCGGCAGGGATCAGGCGGCCGACGATTACGTTCTCCTTGAGGCCGATCAGGGAGTCGGTCTTGCCATGGGTCGCGGCCTCGGTCAGCACCCGGGTCGTCTCCTGGAAGGAAGCGGCCGAGATGAAGGAGCGGGTCTGCAGGCTGGCCTTGGTGATGCCCTGCAGCACCGGCTTGGCCTCGGCCGGCTTTCCGCCCTCAGCAATCACCTTGTCGTTGGCCTCGACGAACTCCTCGCGATCGACCTGCTCGCCGATCAGAAAGGTGCTGTCGGCGGCCTCGGTGATCTCGACCTTTTGCAGCATCTGGCGAACGATCACCTCGATGTGCTTGTCGTTGATCTTGACGCCCTGCAGGCGATAGACGCTCTGGATCTCGTTGATGAGATATTCGGCGAGCGCCTCGACCCCGAGGACCTCGAGGATGTCGTGCGGCACAGGGTTGCCATCCATCAGCAGGTCGCCAACCTGGACGAAGTCGCCCTCCTGCACCGAGATGTGCTTGCCCTTTGGGATCAGGTACTCCTTGGCTTCGCCGTCGGCGCCCTCGGGCCGCACTAGGATCCGGCGCTTGGTCTTGTAGTCCTTGCCGAACTCGACACGGCCGGCGATCTCGCTGATGATCGCGAAATCCTTCGGCTTGCGCGCCTCGAACAGCTCAGCCACGCGCGGCAAGCCGCCGGTGATGTCGCGGGTCTTGGTGGTCTCGCGCGGAATGCGGGCCAGCACGTCGCCAGCCCGAACCTGCGCGTCGTTCTCCACCGAGAGGATGGCGTCGACCGACATGAAGTAGCGCGCCTCCATGCCGTTCGCCAGCGTCACCACCTTGCCCTTGTCGTCGCGCAGCGTGATGCGCGGCTTCAGCTCGTTGCCACGCGGCTGCTGCTTCCAGTCGACGACAACGCGGTTGGAGATGCCGGTGGTCTCGTCCATGACCTCGCGCATCGAAACGCCTTCGATGAGGTCCATGTAGTTGGCCACGCCCTCCTTCTCGGTGATGATCGGGATCGTGTAAGGATCCCACTCGGCGAGACGATCGCCCTTCTTGACTTTGGACTTGTCGTCGACCAGCAGGCGCGCGCCGTAAGGAACCCGATGCCGCGCCCGCTCGCGGTTCGCTTCATCAACCAGGACGATTTCCAGGTTGCGGCCCATTACCACTGGCAGGCCGGATGAGTTGATGACGACGTTGCGGTTCTTGATCTGCACCGTCGCGTCGACGGCCGCCTCCACGCTCGACTGCTCGGCACCGCGCTGGGCGGCACCGCCGATGTGGAAGGTGCGCATGGTGAGCTGGGTTCCCGGCTCACCGATCGACTGCGCGGCGATCACGCCGACCGCCTCCCCGACATTGACTTTGGTGCCGCGGGCGAGGTCGCGCCCGTAGCAGGCGCCACAAACGCCGCCCTTCGAAATGCAGGTCAGGGTCGAGCGGATCTGCACCATGTCGACGCCAGCGCGCTCTATGCGCTCGACCGTGTCCTCGGCGATCAGGTCGCCGGCCTTGCAGATGGTCTCGCCGGAGATCGGGTCGACCACCTTGGCGAGCGCGGTGCGTCCGAGCACCCGCTCGCCGAGCGGCGCGATCACCTCGCCGCCCTCGATCACTGGACGAACCGAGAGGCCGTGCTTGGTGCCGCAATCGTCCTCGATGATGATCGCGTCCTGGGCGACGTCGACAAGACGCCGCGTCAGGTAGCCGGAGTTGGCGGTCTTGAGCGCCGTATCGGCGAGGCCTTTGCGGGCGCCATGGGTCGAGTTGAAGTACTCGAGCACGGTCAGCCCTTCCTTGAAGTTGGAGATGATCGGCGTCTCGATGATCTCGCCCGAGGGCTTGGCCATCAGGCCGCGCATGCCAGCGAGCTGCTTGATCTGCGCCGCTGAGCCGCGGGCGCCCGAGTGGGCCATCATGTAGACCGAGTTGATGTTGCGGCCGGTCTGACGTTGGACCGCCTTCATCATCTCCTCGGCGACCCGGTCGGTGCACTGCGACCAGACGTCGACCACCTTGTTGTATTTCTCGCCGCGTGTGATGAGACCGTCGAGATACTGTTGCTCGAACTCCTTCACCTGGCCCTGGGCTTCCTCGACCAGCTCGGTCTTGCTGTCCGGCACGACGAGGTCGTCCTTGCCGAACGAAATGCCAGCCTTGCAGGCGTAGCCGAAGCCAAGCGCCATGATGCGGTCGCAGAAAATCACGGTCTCTTTCTGGCCGCAGTGGCGGTAGACCGTGTCGATGACCTCGGTCAGCTCCTTCTTGGTGAGCAGCCGGTTGATCATCGAGAAAGGCACCGCCTTGTGGCGCGGCAGCGCCTCCGACAGCAGCATGCGGCCGGGCGTGGTGTCGACCGTGACGACGATTGGCTTGCCCTTGTCGTCGTTGGTGCGATAGCGCGCCTTGACCTTGGCGTGGATCGAGACGGCCTTGGAGGCGAGCGCGTGCTCGATCTCGCCGAGGTCGGTGAAGACCATGCCCTCGCCCGGCTGCTTCTCGACTTCCATGGTCATGTAGTAGATACCGAGCACAATATCCTGCGACGGCACGATGATGGGCTTGCCGTTGGCAGGCGAGAGGATGTTGTTGGTGGACATCATCAGCACCCGCGCCTCGAGCTGGGCTTCCAGCGAGAGCGGCACATGGACTGCCATCTGATCGCCGTCGAAGTCGGCGTTGAAGGCGGTGCAAACCAGCGGGTGGAGCTGAATCGCCTTGCCCTCGATCAACACCGGCTCGAACGCTTGGATTCCAAGGCGGTGGAGCGTCGGCGCGCGGTTTAACAGCACCGGATGCTCGCGAATCACCTCTTCCAGGATGTCCCATACTTCAGGACGTTCCTTTTCGACCATGCGCTTGGCCGCCTTAATCGTCGAAGCCATGCCGTAGAGCTCGAGCTTGGAGTAGATGAAGGGCTTGAAAAGCTCGAGCGCCATCTTCTTCGGCAGACCGCACTGATGCAGTTTCAACTCGGGGCCGACAACGATCACCGAGCGGCCTGAGTAGTCGACACGCTTGCCGAGCAGATTCTGCCGGAAACGGCCCTGCTTGCCTTTCAGCATATCTGACAATGACTTCAGCGGTCGCTTGTTGGCACCGGTAATGACCCGGCCACGCCGCCCGTTGTCGAACAAGGCATCGACGGCCTCCTGCAGCATGCGCTTCTCATTGCGCACGATGATGTCTGGCGCGCGTAGCTCGATCAGCCGCTTCAGGCGATTGTTCCGGTTGATCACCCGGCGATAAAGGTCATTGAGGTCCGAAGTTGCGAAGCGACCGCCGTCGAGCGGCACCAAGGGACGCAGCTCCGGCGGAATCACCGGCACAACGTCAAGGATCATCCAATCCGGCTTGGCACCCGATTCCAGGAACGCCTCGACCAGCTTGAGGCGCTTCACCAGCTTCTTGCGCTTTGCTTCGGAGCCGGTCTCGCGCAGATCCTGTCGCAGGGTCTCCCGCTCCTCGGCCATATCGAGGCCGGATAGCATATGCTTCATCGCCTCGGCGCCAATCATGGCGGTGAAGGAGTCGTCGCCGAACTCCTCCTGGGCCTTGAGAAACTCCTCTTCCGAGAGCAGCTGGCGCAATTTGAGCGAGGTCAGTCCCGGCTCCACCACCACGTAGTTCTCGAAATAGAGAATGCGCTCCAGGTCCTTCAACGTCATGTCGAGCAGCAGGCCGGTGCGACTTGGCAGCGACTTCAGGAACCAGATGTGCGCGACCGGGCTCGCCAGCTCGATGTGCCCCATGCGCTCGCGGCGGACCTTGGACAGCGTCACCTCGACGCCGCACTTCTCGCAGACGATGCCACGATACTTCATCCGCTTGTATTTGCCGCAGAGGCACTCGTAGTCCTTGATCGGGCCGAAAATGCGTGCGCAGAACAAGCCGTCGCGCTCCGGCTTGAAGGTGCGGTAGTTGATGGTTTCCGGCTTCTTGATCTCGCCGAACGACCAGGAGCGGATGCGCTCCGGACTGGCGATCGAGATGCGAATCTGATCGAAGCCCTGCGGACCGCTCGTCTGGCCAAAGATGTTCATCAACTCGTTCATCGGTTTCTCCCGACTGGCGTTTGCCTGGACCGAATGTGCGGGCCGGCTGAGTGCCGACCCACACAACTCTGGCCGCGAATTAGTACTCGGTCTGCTTCAGCTCGACGTTGAGCCCCAGCGAGCGCAACTCCTTCACCAAGACATTGAAGGATTCCGGAATGCCCGCCTCGAAGTTGTCGTCGCCCTTGACGATCGCCTCGTAGACCTTGGTGCGGCCCGAAACGTCATCCGACTTCACGGTCAACATCTCCTGCAGCGTATAGGCCGACCCGTAGGCCTCGAGCGCCCAAACCTCCATTTCGCCGAAGCGCTGGCCGCCAAACTGGGCTTTGCCGCCAAGCGGCTGCTGGGTAACGAGGCTATAGGGGCCGATGGAGCGAGCGTGGATCTTATCGTCGACCAAGTGATGCAGCTTCAGCATGTAGATGTAACCGACCGTGACCGAACGCTCGAAATGCTCGCCGCTGCGCCCGTCGATCAGGCGCACCTGACCCGAGACGTCGAGTCCTGCCTGATCCAACATGGTGACGATGTCCTCCTCGCGGGCGCCATCGAAGACCGGACTCGCGATCGGTACGCCGTTGCGAAGATTGCCGGCAAGCTCCAGCATCTCTTCGTCCGACAGGTCGGCGATCTGGCCCTTGTAGAGCTTCTCACCGTAGACCTGCTTGAGACGCTTCTTGACGTCGTCCAGCTTGGCGCTGCGTCGCGCCTTGTCGAGCAGATCTCCGATCTGCGCACCGAGCCCGTGGCAGGCCCATCCAAGATGAGTTTCCAGGATCTGGCCGACGTTCATGCGGCTCGGCACGCCCAGCGGATTGAGCACGATGTCCACCGGAATGCCGTCTTCGGTGTGCGGCATGTCCTCGATCGGCATGATCTTGGAGATAACGCCCTTGTTGCCGTGACGGCCGGCCATCTTGTCGCCGGGCTGCAGCTTGCGCTTCACCGCCACGAAGACCTTGACCATCTTCATCACGCCGGGCGGCAGTTCGTCGCCACGCTGCAGCTTGTCGACCTTGTTCTCGAAGCGCTTGTTCAATTCGTCGATCGCGCCGTCGAACTGCTTCACCAGCGCCTCAACGTCGGCCTGACGGCGGTCGTTCTTGACCGAAATCTGGCGCCACTGGCCCGGCGTGTAGTCGGACAAGACCTTTTCGGTGATCTTGATGCCAGACTTCAGCCCCTTGGGACCGCTCTCGGCGGTTTGGTTGACCACCAGGTCTTTGAGGCGGCCGTAGAAGCTGCGCTCCAGGATCGCCTTTTCGTCGTCGCGGTCCTTCGCCAGCCGCTCAATCTCGGCGCGCTCGATGGCGAGCGCGCGCTCATCCTTGTCGACACCGCGGCGCGAGAAGACCCGCACCTCGACGACCGTGCCGGACACGCCCGGCGGCACCCGCAGCGAGGTGTCGCGCACGTCGGAAGCCTTCTCGCCAAAGATCGCGCGGAGCAGCTTTTCCTCCGGCGTCATCGGCGATTCGCCCTTCGGAGTCACCTTGCCGACCAGGATGTCACCGGCCAGCACCTCGGCACCAATGTAGACGATGCCTGCCTCATCGAGATTGCGGAGCGCGTCCTCGCCGACGTTCGGAATGTCGCGAGTGATCTCCTCCTGGCCCAGCTTGGTGTCGCGGGCCATGACCTCGAACTCTTCGATGTGGATCGAGGTGAAGACGTCGTCCTTGACGATCCGCTCGGAGATCAGGATCGAATCCTCGTAGTTGTAGCCGGTCCAGGGCATGCAGGCGACGAGGACGTTGCGGCCGAGCGCGAGCTCGCCGAACTGGGTTGACGGGCCGTCGGCGATGATCTCGCCGGCCTCGAC
>JBOHKJ010000202.1:0-10413 GCA_050728975.1 Kiloniellales bacterium
GGCAAGGCAGAAATCAAGCGGCTCTGGGTTCGGCCGGCCTTTCGCGGGAAGGGACTTGGGCGCCGCCTCGCCGAAACCAGTCTGGCCGCGGCGCGTGCCGCCGGCTATCGGTGCGTCTGCCTCGATACCCTGGCGCAGATGGTGGAGGCAGGAGCGCTCTACCGCGCGCTGGGTTTCAAAGAGATTCCGGGTTATTACGACAATTCGCAGTCGGGCGTAGCCTATCTCGAGCTCGATCTCGCCGCTTCCACTGTTGCCGTACGATGAGCGGGGCGGAGAGAGCGCAGGCGCGCTACTTCGAGGACTTCGCCGTCGGCGAGCGTTTCCGCAGCCGCGGCGTTACGCTTACCGAAAGCCAGATCCTCGACTTCGCTTTCAAGTACGACCCGCAACCGTTCCATCTCGACCGCGAAGCTGCGAAGGGGTCTCCTTACGGCGGCCTGATCGCCAGCGGCTTCCAGACGCTGGCGCTCGGCTTCCGCATGATCTTTCAGGAGAACATCTTCACCGCCTGCTCGCTGGGCTCGCCCGGCATCGACGAGCTGCGCTGGCTGCTGCCGGTACGGCCCGACGACACCTTGACCACCGAGATCGCGGTGCGAGAGATCCGGCCGTCGAAATCGAAGCCTGATCGCGGCACGGTAGTTTTCGACTACCGGATCGAGAACCAGCGCGGCGAGGCAGTGATGACCTTCCGCACCATCAAGCTTCTGCGCAAGCGACCGAGCGCAGAGGCCGGTCTTCTGGTCTAGAGGCGCCAGACCCAGAGGATCAGCGGCCCCGCGCTGGCTAAGATCGGCAGATCGAGCGGCAGGCCCATGCGCGAACGGTCGCCGAAACAGCCGCTCGGCCGCCGTCTCCGCCAGTGCCTTCGCCCTTGCGTTGACGCAGTGCAGCATGGCTCCTACACTTCGCCCTCCGCGCGGGTTCCTGGGCGGGCAAATCACCGCCAACGTCGTCGATGAGCCAGCCTCCTCCAAACGTCAGACCCAGCAACCCTTGCTTCTCTTCCGGGCCCTGCGCCAAGCGGCCGGGTTGGAGGCTGCAAGGGTTGGAAGGGGCCTTCATTGGTCGCTCGCACCGGGCAAAAGAGGGGATGAGGCGCATTGTCGAGGTCTCCGAGCGCTCGCGCCGCATCCTCGGTATCCCGGCCGACTACCACCTCGGCCTGGTTCCGGCTTCCGACACCGGCGCCATCGAGATGGCGATGTGGAGCCTGCTCGGTCCCCGCCCGGTCGACGTGCTGGCCTGGGACAGCTTCGGCCAGCAGTGGGCTGGCGACATCACCAAGGAGTTGAAGCTCAAGGACGCGCGAGTGCTGGCCGCAGCCTACGGCCACCTCCCCGATCTCGCACAGGTCGACTCGGGCCACGACGTGGTTTTCACCTGGAACGGCACGACCTCCGGCGTGCGGGTGCCGGACGGCGACTGGATCGCCGCCGACCGCACTGGCCTGACGCTTTGCGACGCCACATCGGCGGTTTTCGCCATGGAGCTGCCCTGGCCGAAGCTGGATGTCGTCACCTGGTCGTGGCAGAAGGTGCTGGGCGGCGAAGCGGCCCATGGCATGCTCGCGCTGAGCCCGCGCGCTGTCGCGCGTCTCGAGAGCTACAAGCCGGCTTGGCCGCTACCGAAGCTCTTCCGCCTCACCAAGGGCGGCAAGCTGAACGCCGAGATCTTCGAGGGCGCCACCATCAACACGCCCTCCATGCTGGCGGTCGAGGACGCGCTGGACGGTCTCGTTTGGGCAGAGGAGATCGGCGGCTTGCGGGCCCTGATCAGCCGCTCGCAAGCCAACGCCGCGGCGATCGCCGAGTGGGTGGCGGCGACCGCCTGGATCGATCATCTGGCGGCAGCGCAGGAAAGCCGCTCCACCACCTCGCTCTGCCTCAAGATCGTCGATCCCTGGTTCGCGGCGCTCGACGAGGATGGCCAGCGTGCGGCGGTGAAACGTGTCGCCGGGCGTCTCGAGGAGGCCGGCGTCGCGTACGACATCGCCGGTCATCGCGATGCGCCACCGGGCTTGCGACTCTGGGCCGGAGCGACAGTCGAGACGGCCGATCTCGAAGCGCTCTTCCCTTGGCTCGACTGGGCCTTCGCCGACCTGCGCGCCGAGCAGGCGGTGGCCTGAGCCGGGGACGAAGAATGGCGCGCGTCCTGATCGCCGACCCGCTGAGTCCCCAGGCCGAGGAGATACTCCGCGAGCGCGGCCTCGAGGTCGAGTTGGCGACTGGCCTCAAGCCCGATGCGCTGATCGAGAAGATCGCCGGTTTCGACGGCCTGATCGTCCGCTCGGCGACCAAGGTCACAGCGCCGGTGATCGCGGCCGCCAAAAATCTCCGGGTGGTCGGCCGCGCCGGCATCGGGATCGAGAACATCGATCTCCCGGCCGCCACCAAGCGCGGCATCATCGTCATGAACACACCGGGCGGCAACGCGGCCACTACGGCCGAGCATGCACTGGCGATGCTCTTCGCGCTGGCGCGCCAGATCCCGGCGGCCGACCGCTCGACCCGCGCCGGCAAGTGGGAGAAGTCGCGCTTCATGGGCGTGGAACTGACCGGCAAGACGCTCGGCATCCTCGGCTGCGGCAACATCGGCTCGCTGGTTGCCGAACGCGCGCTCGGCCTGCGGATGCGGGTCATCGCCTACGATCCCTTTCTCTCGCCGGATCGCGCCCGCGATCTCGGCGTCGAGAAGGTAGAGCTCCATTCGCTTCTGCAGCGTTCTGACTTCATTACCGTCCACGTTCCCTTGACCGAGCAGACCAAGGGCCTGATCGATGCCGCGGCGCTCGCCAAGACCAAGCGCGGCGTGCGAATCATCAACTGTGCGCGGGGCGGAATCGTGGTCGAGAAGGATCTGGCGGCGGCGATCGAGAGCGGTCAGGTGGCCGGTGCGGCGCTCGACGTCTTCGAGGTCGAGCCAGCGCACGAAAATCCGCTTTTCGCGCTGGAGCAAGTGATCGCGACGCCGCATCTCGGTGCCTCGACCACCGAAGCGCAGGAGAAGGTCGCGATCGAGATTGCACAGCAGGTTGCGGATTATCTGACCACCGGCGCGGTCGCAAATGCGCTCAATCTGCCGGCACTCTCCGCCGAGGAAGCGGCGCGGCTCAAGCCCTACCTGCGGCTCGCCGAGCAGCTCGGCAGCTTCGCCGGGCAGCTGACCCGCAGCGGCCTCAAAGAAGTGGTGATCGAATACGAAGGCGAGGCGTCGAGCCTCGACAGCCGTCCGCTCACTCAGGCCGCGCTCACCGGCCTGCTGTCGCCGATGCTCGACAGCGTCAACGCCGTGAATGCGCCCGTAATAGCACGCGAGCGCAACATCGCGGTTACCGAAATGAACCACGACCGCGACTGCGACTATCAGACCCTGATCCGCCTGACGGTCACTACCGAGCGCGGTCCGCGCTCGGTCTCCGGCTCGCTGTTCGGCGGCACCAAGCCGCGCATCGTCGAGATCAAGGGCATCGCGATCGAGGCCGAGCTCGCCGAGCACATGCTCTACATCACCAACGAGGACAAGCCGGGCCTGATCGGCGCACTCGGCATGACGCTCGGTGGCGCCGGAGTCAATATCGCCACATTTCACCTCGGCCGCGCCGACGCCGGCGGCGACGCCATCGCGCTGCTGGCGCTCGACGAGCCGATGCCGGAGGCCGTGCTGACCAAGGTATGCGCCTTGCCGCATATCAAGCAGGCGGTTCTGCTTCATTTCGAAGGCCTAGGGGCCAGGTAGGGTCGACCGGTCTTGCCGCTTTGCGATTGCCGTTGGGGCGCCATTCGCGCTAGTACCGACCGCGCCGAGGAGCCTAGCGGCCGGGCAGGGAACCCAGGGATCGCCATCATGACTAAGCTCGCCGACAAGGCGTTGCTGCCGAACGGGCTGGAGGATGTGCTACCGCCGGCCGCCGCCCAGGAAGCGGCGGTTGTGGAGCGCCTGATCGCCTGTTTCTCGTCGCGCGGCTACGAGCGGGTGAAGCCGCCGCTGATGGAGTTCGAGGGCGCGTTGCTGTCCGGTGCCGGCGCGGCGCTTTCGACCCAGACCTTTCGCCTTATGGATCCGGTCTCCCAGCGCATGCTGGCGCTGCGTGCCGACATCACGCCCCAGGTGGTGCGGATCGCCGGCAGCCGTCTCAAGTCTGCGCCGCGGCCGCTGCGACTCTGCTATGGCGGCCAGGTTCTTCAGGTCAAAGGAAGTCAATTGCGCCCCGAGCGGCAGTTCGGCCAGGTCGGTGCCGAGCTGATCGGCGCGTCAGAGCCGGCCGCAGATGCCGAAGTCATGATCCTCGCCGCCGAGGCGCTGGCCACCATTGGCGTGAAGGAGCTGTCGCTCGATCTCAATCTGCCGACGCTGGTGGGCGCCCTCGCTGCCGAGCGGAGAATTGAGGACGAGCGGTTGGCGACTCTGCGCCAGGCGCTCGATCGCAAGGACGCTGCCGAAGTGGGCAGGATCGCCGGCGCCGACGCGGAGATATTTATGGCGCTGCTGCGCGCCGCCGGCCCTGCGGAGCAGGCGGCAGGAGCTTTGGCTCGGCTCGAGCTGCCGAAGCCGGCGAAGAATGAGCTGGAGCGTCTGCAGATCGTCGTCGCCGCGCTCCAGGCGGGATTACCCGAGCTCACGCTCACAATCGATCCGGTCGAGCACCGCGGCTTCGAGTATCAGACCGGCATCTCCTTCATTTGCCTCGCGCGCGGAGTGCGCGGCGAGCTGGGGCGCGGCGGCCGTTATCGCGCCGAGGGGGCCCTTGGCGAGGCGGAGGAGGCAACCGGCTTCACGCTCTTCATGGACTCTGTGCTGCGCGCCCTGCCGGCTGCGACGCGCAAGCCGCGCGTCTTCCTACCTGCGGGAACGGCGCATGCGGACGCGACGCGGCTGCAGGTCGAGGGTTGGATCACGCTTGCCGGCCTGGCACCGGTGCGGGACCTCGTGGCGGAAGCCCGGCGTCTCGCCTGCAGCCATCTCTACGACGGCGGCCAGATCCACGCCGTCGAGCCATAGCGCCGGGTCGAGGAGCAGGATCGTCGATGGCCAACGTTGTCGTGGTCGGTGCCCAGTGGGGCGACGAGGGCAAGGGCAAGATCGTGGACTGGCTGTCGGAGCGCGCCGATGTGGTTGTGCGCTTCCAGGGCGGCCATAACGCCGGCCACACACTGGTAATCGGCGGCCAGACCTACAAGCTGTCGTTGCTGCCTTCCGGCGTGGTGCGCTCCGGCAAGCTGTCGATCATCGGCAACGGAGTCGTCGTCGATCCCTGGGCCCTGATCGCAGAGATCGAGTCGCTCGCCACGCAGGGCGTGACGATCGAGCCCGGCAATCTGCTCGTAGCAGAAAATGCCACGCTGATCTTGCCATTGCACCGAGAGCTCGACCGTGCCCGCGAGACGGCGCGCGGCGCGCAGCAGATCGGCACGACCGGTCGCGGGATCGGTCCGGCCTATGAGGACAAGGTAGGTCGGCGCGCGATCCGGGTCTGCGACCTCGCCGATCGCGAGACGTTGAAAGAAAAAATTTCCAATCTGCTGGTGCATCACAACGCGTTGCGTGCCGGCCTGGGCATTGCGACCTTCGATGAGGAGGCGCTATTGGCTGACCTGGAAGCGATCGCGCCCAGAGTGCTGCCCTTCGCCGGGCCGGTGTGGCGGCGTCTCGCTGAAGCCCAAGCCGCGGACGAGCGGATTCTTTTCGAAGGCGCCCAGGGCGCAATGCTCGACGTCGACCACGGCACCTATCCCTATGTTACCTCGTCCAATACCGGGGCCGGGCAGGCGGCGGCTGGCAGCGGTCTCGGGCCCGGCGCGCTCGACTTCGTGCTCGGCATCACCAAGGCCTACACCACGCGGGTCGGCGCGGGACCCTTTCCCAGCGAGCTCGACGACGAGACCGGGCGGCTGCTGGGCGAGAAGGGTCGAGAGTTCGGCACCGTGACCGGGCGCCGGCGGCGCTGCGGCTGGTTCGATGCCGTGCTGGTGCGCCAGGCGGTAAAGACCGCCGGCATCGGCGGAATGGCGCTCACCAAGCTCGACGTGCTGGACGGCTTCCCCGAGCTCAAAGTCTGCACCGGCTATCGGATCGGCGGCGAAAGCTACGACCGCCTGCCGGCGCTGGGCAGTCTCCAGGCCAATGCCGAGCCGGTCTACGAGACCCTGGAAGGCTGGAGCGGATCGACGCGGGGCGCCCGTTCCTGGGCCGACTTGCCGGCCACCGCGGTCAAATACATTCGGCGTCTGGAGGAACTGGTCGAGGTGCCGGTCGCGCTGCTCTCGACCTCGCCGGAGCGCGACGACACTATCCTGGTCCGCGATCCCTTCGCCGGCTAAATCCGATCCAATGCGGTTGGAGTGGCCGGCAACGGTCGATCAGCCGTCGTCGCCACCGGGGGTCGGGCCCTGCTTAGGGCCCCATTAACCACATCTTTGCTCTCTTTGCCTTTACTGGTCCCAAACGGCCTGCCGCCGCCGGGCGGCCGGCGATTCCGACAGAGCAGGGCGATGAGCGGTACGACGGACGACGAGCTGCTTCTCAACGGGCGCTATCAGCTGCACGTGCAGCACCCGCAGCCTGCGCTTGCCTCGCCGGGCACCGAAGCCTTCGGCGTCACCGATCTGCGGCTGCCAAAGACCCCCCTTTTCGCCCTCGCCTGTCAGCAAAACTTGCTGCCGAGGCTCGATGTCATTCCGGCGCTGAGTCGCTTCGAGCGCGTGCCGCTCCTTTGTCCGGTCTTCAACGGCGTCGTCTCCTGGCCGGGCGGCGGCCGGCGCTACGTCATCGTCTTGAACCATCCGGGCGGCGAGCGGCTTCAGAAGATTGGCGATCCGCAACTGGTCAAGATGCGCGAGGACGAAATCATCCGGGTGGCCGTTCGCTCTCTGCTTCCGGTGCTCAAGGAGCTCTCGGGCCGCCAAATCACGCATCGCGGAATCCGTGCCGACAATCTCTTCTTCAGCGATCTTGGCCGCCGATCCTTGGTTCTCGGCGAATGCGTCTCGGCACCGCCGGGCATGCATCAGCCGGTCATCTACGAACCGATCGACAGCGCCATGTCGGATGCCAGCAGCCGCGGCCCGGGAAGCCTGCCGGACGATCTCTATTCCTTCGGCGCGCTTCTGGCGATGTTGGTGACGGGCGGGGATCCGGTCGTCGGCGCTGGCGAGGAGGAGCTTGTCGAAAGGAAGCTCACGCTCGGCTCCTATGCCACGCTGATCGGCGATGCGCGCATCTCGCTGACGATGATGGAGCCGCTCCGTGGCCTGCTATGCGACGACCCCAAGGAACGCTGGACGACGGACGACATCGCGACTTGGCTGAACGGACGTCACTTGAGCCCAAAGCAGCCGATGCTCCCGCAGAAGGCCGCGCGGGCGATCGTCTTCGCCGGTAAAGAGCTCATGACCATACCGCAGCTGTCGCTGGAAATGGGGCGTCACTGGACGGAAGCGACCGAGTTCATCAAGGGCGACGACATCAATGCCTGGTTGAAACGCAGCCTTGACGACGAGGACACGGCCGCGAGCGTCGACATGGCGCGCAGGGAAGGGGAAATCGGCGGGGGCACCGCGGCAGCCGACCGCGCGGTCGCGCGCGTGCTGATCGCCCTCGATCCCAAAGCACCGCTCCGCTACAAGGGGCTGGCGGTACGCCCCGACGGCCTCGGTCAGGCGCTGGCCATCAACTACCATGACGACGGCAAGCGGCAGATCCTTGCGGAGCTGATCGCCGGCCGGCTGCCGCAAGCTTGGCTCGATCCCAATGTCGCTCAGCGCGGCGACACTATGATGATGCGAAAGCGCTTCGAGTCGATGACGAGCAACATCGGCAAGCCGCGCATCGGCTACGGAGTGGAGCGGGCCCTCTATGAAGCCAATCCGTCCTGGCCCTGCCAGAGCCCCTATCTCGCCGACGACTTCGTCATCGAGATCGGAGAGGTGCTCCCGGCTCTGGAGCGCGTCGCGGCGCGCACACCTCACGATCGCGAGCCGATGGATCTCCATGTCGCCGCCTTTTGCGCCGCGCGTCTCAAGGGTATCTCGGACCGAACACTGAACGAGCTCGCGGACAAGACGAGCGATGCCACCCGCAGGCTTGCGCAGCTGCGCCTGCTTGCGGCTGCCCAGAGCCATGGCGAGGGCGCGTTTCCGGCGTTGGCAGCCTGGATCGCCAAGCTGGCCGATCCGCTGGTCGAGCGCCTGCACAATCGCGACCGGCGTATGGAGTTGCGCCGCAAGATGGAGCGCTTCGTCGGCCGGGGGAACCTGGTGGAGCTCTATGTCCTGTTCGACAACCCCGAAACGCTGGCGCTCGACCAGCAGGAATTCGCGACGGCGCAGCAGCTCTATCTCGCTCTCGAAAAGCAGTCGAACTGGCTTGAGGACGGCGGGCTCACCAGCCGCGCGCATGTCGCCACCAGAAGTCGCCGGGCCGCCACCGCGGTCTCGTCGGTGCTTTCGAGCCTGACTCTTCTCCTCCTTACACTCCACTACGTGACGTGAGGACAGCGAAGATGGGCAAGCGTGTGGCGGCGACGGCAGCGAACGGCGGCGGCAAGCAGGGCGGCAAGCTGTGGACGCGGTTGGCCTGGCTGGTGCTGCTGCTTCCGCTTCTGGCGGTACTGCTGCCGACCTGCCTGGTGCTCGGCGCAATGATGCTGCCCACGCTTTGTGCGCTGCTTGTCGATCGCTCGCGCGGCCGCTATCTCACCATCACCGTCGGCCTGCTCAACTTCTGCGGCGCGCTGCCGTCGGTTGCCGATCTGTGGCTCGAGGGACAGGGGCTGGGAGCTGCGCTCGACGAGCTGCGCGATCTCCTGGCCTGGCTGATGGCGTTCGGCTCGGCGGCGGTGGGCTGGGCGATCTATTGGATGACGCCGCCGCTGGTCGCCTCCTACTACGCCCTGGCCACCAACGGACGGCTGCAGGCCTTGCGCCGCCGCCAGAAAGCCCTGGGCGAGCAGTGGGGCGAAGAGGTGGCTGCGCTGGTGATTCCGCGGGACGAGGAGGGGAAGGGTTAGACGACCGCGAGGCGCTCGTCCATTGCCGCGTTCTTGATCGCCTTCTGCAGCTTGTCGAAGGCCCGCACCTCGATCTGGCGCACCCGCTCGCGGCTGATGCCGTATTCCTGCGACAGATCCTCGAGCGTGGTCGGGTTCTCCTTGAGGCGCCGCTCCTGGAGGATGTGGCGCTCGCGATCGTTCAAGGTCTTCATCGCTTCGGTCAGCAGCCGGCGGCGCTTGCCCAGCTCCTCGGACTCGGCGAGCAGGCTCTCCTGGCTTGCGGTCTCGTCGACCAGCCAGTCCTGCCACTCGCCCTCGCCCTCGATGCGCAGCGGCGCGTTCAGCGAATGGTCGGGAGCGGCGAGGCGCCGGTTCATGGAGACCACGTCCTCCTCGGGCACCGACAGGGCCTCGGAGATCTTCCTGACCTGCTCGGGCTGAAGATCGCCGTCCTCGATCGCCTGCATCTGGCCCTTGAGCTTGCGCAGGTTGAAGAACAGCTTCTTCTGGGAGGCGGTGGTGCCCATCTTCACCAGCGACCAGGAGTGCAGGATGTATTCCTGGATCGCGGCGCGAATCCACCACATGGCGTAGGTCGCGAGGCGGAAGCCGCGCTCCGGATCGAAGCGCTTGACCGCCTGCATCATGCCGACGTTGCCCTCGGAGATCAGCTCGGAGACCGGCAGGCCGTAGCCGCGGTAGCCCATGGCGATCTTGGCGACGAGGCGCAGATGGCTGGTCACCAGGCGGTGGGCCGCCTCGGTGTCGCCGTGCTCGCGCCAGGACTTGGCGAGCATGTATTCCTCGTTCGGCTCGAGCATGGGGAATTTCCGGATCTCCTGGAGATACCGGGACAGGTTCCCTTCGCTCAGCGACGCAGGAAGACTCGCTCGTGCCATGTTCCTTGGGCTCCGTCCTTTGGCCGTTCTGGAGAAGCTGTCCGCACCCATGATATCGCGCTACCCGATTCTAGCAGGGCCATTGTCGGGGGCTTTGTGGCGCTTATGTGATCGAGCGCTGGAAAGGGAGCCCCCGCTGCCGGCCCCATACCTGACTAATATAGTCGAGAATGATGGCAGTTTAAAGACTCTCTAAAGTCGCAATCAAATCCCTTATTTCCTGTGGATAATCCTGCTCGAAGCTGAGCCGGCGGCCGCTCGCCGGGTGGCGGAAGCCCAGGCGGCAGGCCTGGAGCGCCTGGCCGGGAAGGGCGGCGAGCGCGGCGCGCGCGCCCTCGGAGAGGCCGGAGAGGCGCTTCTCGCTGGCCCGGCCATAGAGCGGGTCGCCGAGCAGCGGGTGGCCGGCCGCGGCCAGATGGACGCGGATCTGGTGGGTGCGGCCGGTCTCCAGCCGGCTCTCGAGCAGACTCGCGGCGGGCCGGCCGTCGGTTCCGGCGTAACGTTCAAGGGCCGTCCAGTGGG
>JBOHKJ010000203.1:0-8910 GCA_050728975.1 Kiloniellales bacterium
TCATCTTCGCCAGGGGGGCCGACGCCCACCCCAGGCGTCGGCGCTTTTCATCTTCGCCAGGGGGCCCGACGCCCACCCCAGGCGTCGGCGCTTTTCATCTTCGCCAGGGGGCCCGACGCCCACCCCAGGCGTCGGCGCTGTCAGGGCTGGAACTGCTCCTTGACGATCCGCTCCTCGAGGTCGTGCTCGGGGTCGAACAGCAGGCTCATGGATAGCGCCTTGTCTTCGCGCACCTCGACCCGCACCACGTCGCGCACCTCGGTGTAGTCGGCGGTTGCCGAAACCGGGCGCTTGTCCGGCTCCAGCACCTCGAAGGAGACCTCGGCGCTGTTGGGCAGCAGCGCGCCGCGCCAGCGCCGCGGCCGGAACACGCTGATCGGGGTCAGCGCCAGCAGGTTGGCGCCGATCGGGATGATCGGCCCGTGGGCCGAGAGATTGTAGGCGGTCGAGCCGGCCGGGGTCGCGACCAGCGCGCCGTCGCAGATCAGCTCCTCGAGCCGCACCACGTCGTCGATCTTGATGCGCAGCTTGGCCGCCTGGCGGCTTTGGCGCAGCAGCGAGACCTCGTTGATCGCCAGTGCCTCGACGCTCTGGCCGTCGGCGGTGAGGGCGCGCATGCGTAGCGGCCGCAGCGTCGCCTGCTCGGCGCGGGCGACGCGCTGGGGCAGATCCTCCTCGCCGTACTGATTCATGAGGAAGCCGACGGTGCCGCAGTTCATGCCGTAGATCGGCACGCCGCGCTCGAGGAAGCGGTGGAGCGTCTCCAGCACGAAGCCGTCGCCGCCGAGCGCCACCACCACCGCCGCCGCGTCCGGATCGACGGTCGTATAGCGCTTGGCGAGACGCGCGCGGGCCTCCTGGGCTTCCTCGCTGTCGGCGGCCACGATCGCGATGCCGCCCGCCAGAAGCTCCGCGGCTCTCAGCGGCTCCGGCTTGTTCACGGTCGCTCCTCTTTCCACCGAGGGCCCCGTTTGCGCTCGAAGGGCCTCGGGCCGGCAGTATAGACGAGCCCCATCCGCCATGCATGCTCTCCCAGGCACGGGCGCCGGGACGGCGGGCGGTCCCCGGGGCCCTCTTCCCCCGGGCTTTGCAAAATCCGGGCCCTTGCCTAGACTCCGGGCCGGAGGTGCCGGCGGCTCGCGCGCCGGCGGCGCCACACCTGGCCCGCAAGGTTTCTCGTTCCCCCATGGCTGACGCTTCCATCGCGCTCGACACCCGGTCCCGGCGCAAGCCGCGCCCGATTATCCTGCGCCCGGCCACGGTCGGCGACCTCGACGACTTCGTCCGGATCGAGAACAGCAGCTTTCGCACCGACCGCATCTCGCGGCGCTCGTTCCACCACCTCATCACCAGGGGCCATGCGCTCTGTTTGGTGGCGGACGTCGGCGGCAAGATCGTAGCCGCGGCCATCGTGCTGCTGCACAAGGGCACACCGCTCGCCCGACTTTATTCCTTTGCCGTCGATCCCGAGGTTCGCGGGCAGGGGATCGGCCGCGCCCTGCTGCGCGAGGCCGAGCGACGCACGCTGAGCAGCGATCGGGCCTTCATTCGGCTGGAAGTGCGGGCCGACAACGCCGCCGCGATCGATCTTTACCGCTCCTACGGCTACCGCGACATCGGCCGTTGGGACAACTACTACCAAGACGGCTGTCCGGCGCTGCGCATGGAGAAGGCGCTCGCCGGCGGCAAGCGCCCCGAGCTCTCCCGCGTGCCCTACTACGAGCAGACGCTGGAGTTCACCTGCGGCGCCGCCTGTCTGATGATGGCGATGCGAGCGCTCGACCGCGATCTTTCGATCGATCGCAAGCTGGAGCTGCGCCTGTGGCGCGAGGCGACATTGATCTACATGACTTCGGGCCATGGCGGCTGCGGGCCATTCGGGCTGGCGCTCGCCGCGCACCGGCGCGGCTTCGAGGTCGAGGTCTATACCAACGGCGAGCGCGCGCTGTTCGTCGACACGGTGCGCAGCAAACAGAAGAAAGAGGTCATCCAGCTGGTTCAAGCCGATTTCCGTGCTCAGCTGGTCAAGGAAAAGGTGTCCCTGAACCGTCGCAAGGTCGTCGCCAAGGATTTCGTCGCCATGCTGAAGGAAGGCCACGTCCCCTTGGTGCTGGTCAGCTCCTACCGGTTCTATGCGCAGAAGTTTCCTCACTGGGTGGTGCTGACCGGCTGCGACGAGCGTTTCATCTACCTGCACGATCCCTATATCGATTTCGAGACCGAGAAGACGGCGACCGACTGCACCAACATTCCGGTCACCCACGAGGAGTTCGATCGCATGGCGCAATACGGCACGGCGCGCTTGCGTGCCGCGGTGGTGATTAGAGGCAAGCGGAGCGATCGATGGTCGGCCAGTTGATCGTCGTCGAAAAGGCGGCCGATCAGGCTTGGGCACAGGCCACCGGCATTGCCGTCATCGCCGGCGACTATGTCGCCAAGCCGGACAAGTTTGGCGCGCGCGGAACCAAGGTCGTCAACCTCACCGACGATTGCAGCTACCTCGAGCTCGGTTACTACTGCTCGCTGCTCGCCGAGGCGCGCGGCCAGAAGGTGGTGCCGACCGTCGAAACTATCGTGGAGCTATCGCGCAAGGAGCTCTATCGCGACGCCTTGCCCGACCTCAACGCCTTCCTGCGCACGGACATCGAGAAGCTCGCCGAGCCGCCAAAGGCCGACTTCACGCTTACCATCTGCTTCGGGCAGACCTGGGAAGCGCGCTTCCGCAACTTCGCGAGGCGCATCTTTGACCGCTTCCGCTGCCCTTTGCTGCAGGTCCAGATCGTTTTCGAGGAGCGCTGGCAGATCAAGAGCGTGCAGCCGATCGCACCCTCTGCGCTCTCGCCCGACGAGTTCAACTTCTGCCTCAGCGCGCTCGAGGGCTATACCCGGGCCGACTGGCGGGCGCGCAAGCAGAAAACGCCGCCGCGCTATCACCTCGCGATCCTGCAGAATCCGCGCGAGCAGCTTCCGCCCTCCGACAAGGAGGCGCTGAAAAAGTTCATATCCATCGGCGAGTCGCTCGGTATCGGCGTCGAACTGATCGAGCGCAAGGACTATCTGCGGCTCGGCGAGTTCGACGCGCTCTTTATCCGCGAGACCACCTCGATCGGCGACCACACCTATCGCTTCGCCAACAAGGCGCAGCACGAGGGCCTGGTGGTGATCGACGATCCGATCTCGATCCTGCGCTGCACGAACAAAGTCTATCTGGCGGAGCTGCTGCAGTCCCACAAGCTGCCGGCCCCCAGGACGGTGATCCTCGACCGCGATCGCGTGCAGCAGGTCGAGCAGCAGATTTCCTATCCGATCGTTCTGAAGATCCCCGACGGCTCTTTCTCGCGCGGCATCTACAAGGCCGAGGACCGCGCCCAATTGATCGATCTCGCGCGCAAGCTGTTCCAGCGCTCCGACGTAATCCTGGCGCAGGAGTTCATGTACACCGATTTCGACTGGCGGGTCGGCGTGCTGAACCAGAAGCCGCTGTTCGTCTCGCAATACTTCATGTCGCGCAAGCATTGGCAGATCGTGAACCACCGCGCCGACGGCAAGGTTGTCGAGGGCGGCTACAAGACGCTCTCGGTCGAGGAGGCGCCCAAGCAGGTGGTCGAGATTGCCATGAAGGCCGCGAACCTGATCGGCGACGGCCTCTATGGCGTCGATCTCAAGCAGAATTCCAAGGGCATCTATGTGATCGAGATCAACGACAATCCGAATCTCGACCGGAACTGCGAAGATCTGGTGCTGAAAGACGATCTCTATCGCATCGTGCTGAAGGAGTTCATCCGTCGCATCGAAGAGCGGTGAGTCGCGGTCGAGTCGCAGTGGGAGGGGAACGATGGGGCGTGCGTTGTCGAAGCCGAGCTGGAGCGCCTTTGCCGCGCTGCTGCTGGCGGTCGGGCTCGTCGCACCGGCCGCCGCGCAGGAAGACCGCCACGTCGGCTACTACTACCCAGAGCCGGGAAGCCAGGAAACCTACACCGCGCGCGCCGCGGTGCTGCCAGAGGCCAGCCGCGAGCTGCGCATCGCCTTCATCACCGGGCTCACCAACCAGATGCTGGCCCGCCCCTTCGCGCCGACCGAGGCAATCTTCGCCAAGGGCGACCAGGCGGAGAAGATGATCGTCGTGGCGATGGACGACGGCCGCCTCGACACCATCTATCGCGCCCGCGCGCTTTTCGCCAACATGACCGCCGTCGCCCGTGTCATGCCGATCTTCAAGGACTACGGCGTAGAGACCTGGTTCACCTTCTTCGACCTCGCCAAGCTGCTCGGTTTCGAGCAGATCACCGTCACCGACGGCCGCGTCTTCGCGCACCAGATACTGATCCGTTAAACCGCTTGCCGTGCTTTCCACGGCGGGTGTAACCTCATAGTTCGGTCGGGATGCAGGCTCCCGGCTTCGAACAAGACGGTTCGCCGTCCAAGCGCTGCACTTACCGCAACCCACTTGCGCGGAGTGTTGCATCGTGGACGATCCAGCCGTCTTTATTTCTGTCAAAGATCTTAAGCATTTGCACGGCGGGCCGAACGCACCGCTGCTGCTCGACCTGCGCCGCGAGCCGGCGTTCCAGGAGTCTCCCGCCGTCATTGCCGGCTGTTTACGACGCCGCCCCGACCGGATCGAAAGCTGGGCGGACGCGCTCCCGCCGAACCGTGCGCTGGTGGTCTATTGCGTCCACGGCCAGGAGGTGAGCCAGGGCGCCGCCGCAACACTGCGCCAGCGCGGCCGCGAGACGCGCTATCTCGAAGGAGGCATCGCGGCCTGGCTGGAGGCCGGCGGACCGACCGCCGATCGTGCGGAGATCGCGGCGCTCCCGGTACAGGGCAGCCTCTGGGTGACACGGGGACGGCCCAAGATCGACCGCATCGCCTGTCCCTGGCTGCTCTTGCGGTTTGTCGATCCGGCGGCACGCTTCCTTTATGTGCCGACGGCGAAAGTCTTCGGGGTCGCCGAGGAGCGAGGCGCTGTCGCCTACGACATACCCGGCGCCGACTTCGCCCACGTGGGAGAGCGCTGCAGCTTCGACGCCTTCGTCGAGCGCTACGATCTTCGCGATCCGGCACTGATACAGCTCGCCGAGATCGTGCGCGGCGCCGACACCCAGCGCCTCGATCTCACTGCCCAGTCGGCGGGCCTCTTCTCCATCTCGCTCGGGCTCTCGGCGATCGTCGCCGACGACCACGAGATGCTTGACAAAGGCCTGCTTCTCTACGACGCGCTCTACGCCTGGTGTCGCGATTGCCGGGAGGAGTCGCACGCCTGGCCGCCGGCGATGCCGGCCGGCGCGAAAGGACGCGGAGGCGCCGCATGAGCAGCGAGGCCGCGTTGGCGGCGGGCTCGACCGTCACTTTCGCCGAGGCCTTTCGGGTCTGGCTGAAGATCGGGCTTTTGAGCTTCGGCGGGCCGGCCGGGCAGATCGCGCTGATGCACCGCCTGCTGGTCGACGAGAAGCGCTGGATCGGCGAGCGGCGGTTCCTTCACGCGCTCAATTTCTGCATGCTGCTGCCGGGCCCGGAAGCGCAGCAGCTCGCGATCTATGTCGGCTGGCTGCTGCACGGACTGCGCGGCGGGCTGGTCGCCGGCACGCTTTTCGTGCTGCCGGGCGCCTGCGTCATCCTGGCGCTCTCGATCCTTTATGCCGGTTTCGGCCAGCTCCCGGCGGTGGAGGCGCTGTTCTTCGGCATCAAGGCTGCCGTGCTGGCGGTGGTCCTGCAGGCGCTCCATCGCATCGCCAAACGGGCGCTCAAGGGCCGCTTCGATCGGGCAGTCGCCGCGCTCGCCTTCGTCGGCATCTTCTTTCTGGCGCTGCCCTTCCCGCTAATCGTGATCGGAGCCGCCCTGCTGGGAGCCCTCTGGGCGGGCGGGCGCTTCGATGCCGGCAAGGTCGGCAAGAGCGGCGAGGAAACGGACGGCCTGGCGGAAGCCATGATCGAGCGCCGGCTTGCCAGCACGGGCCGCGGCCCGGCGCGCGCGCTCAAGGTGATCGCGACCGGCCTGCTGCTGTGGGGGGCGCCGCTGGTCCTGTTGTTTCTCGCCTTCGGCGGCGGCAGCGTGTTCTTCGCCGAGGGCATCTTCTTCAGTCAGATGGCGGTGGTGACCTTCGGCGGCGCCTACGCGGTCCTGGCCTATATCGCCCAGCAGGCGGTCGAGCTCTACGGCTGGCTTACCGCTGGCGAGATGCTGGACGGCTTGGGATTAGCCGAGACCACGCCGGGGCCGCTCATATTGGTGGTGCAGTTCGTGGGCTTCCTGGCCGCTTTCCGAAATCCGCTGGGTCTCGATCCCTATCTCGCCGGCACACTGGGCGCGCTGGTGACGCTCTGGGTCACCTTCGTGCCCTGCTTCCTCTGGATCTTCCTGGGTGCGCCCTATGTCGAGGCACTGCGCGGCAAGCCGGCGCTCGACGGCGCGCTCGCCGCCATCACCGCGGCGGTGGTCGGCGTGATCCTCAATCTCGCAATCTGGTTTGCGCTCCACGTGCTTTTCGCCGAGGTGACGGAGGTCCAGCGCTTCGGATTGCGCCTCTGGACACCCGATTGGAGGACGCTCGACCTCTGGGCGCTGGCACTCTCCGCTGCCGCTTTCGTCGCGCTGTTTCGCTTCAATCTCGGAATGATCGCGACGCTCGCCGCCGCCGCGGCGCTGGGGCTTGTCATCCGATCGCTTCTCTGATCTTTCGTCGTTGCAGGTTTCTTCGTGGAGTGCCTTGGATGACCGAAACCGTATTCGAGAAGATCATCAAGGGCGCGATCCCCTGCGCCAAGGTCTATGAGGACGAGGCGACCTTCGCCTTCATGGATGCGGGCCAGGTCAATCCCGGCCACGTCATCGTCGCCGTGCGCCGGCCGGCACCGACGCTGCTCGATCTCGACGAAGCGGAGACGGCAGCGCTGTTTCGGACCGTGTGGAAGGTCGCGCAAGCGGTCGAGGCGGCGTTCCGACCCGAGGGGCTGACCGTTCTACAGGCCAACAGGCAGGCTGGCTGGCAGACCGTGCCGCACGCCCATGTCCACGTACTGCCGCGCTTCACGGACGATGGCGTCGACCTCACCTGGCCGCGCAAGGAGCCGGGATTGGAAAGGCTACGCGAGCTGGCAGCGAAGATCTCGGTGGAGTAGGGGCGCCGTGACGCCGGCTCAGCCGCCGGTGACGCTCATATGGCGCGAGACCGAGGCGCGCTTGTGGCGGCGGTCGATGATGAAGTCGTGACCCTTGGGCTTGCGGGTGATCGCCTCGCGGATCGCCTCGACCAGCAGCGCATCGTCGTCGGACTGGCGCAGCGGGCGGCGCAGGTCGGCCGAATCCTCCTGGCCCAGGCACATGAACAATGTACCGGTGCAGGTGATCCGCACCCGGTTGCAGCTTTCGCAGAAATTGTGGGTGAGCGGGGTGATGAAGCCGATCCGCTGGCCGGTCTCTTCCACGGTGAAGTAGCGCGCCGGCCCGCCGCTCTTGTAGTCGGTCTCGGTGAGCGTCCAGCGCTCACGCAACCTGGACCGCACGAGCGACAACGGGAGGTATTGGTCGAGGCGTTGCTCGCTGCCGATGTCGCCCATCGGCATCACTTCGATGAAGGTGAGATCGTAACCGCGCTCGCCGCACCAGGAAACCAGGCGCTCGAACTCGTCGTCATTGACGCCCTTGAGGGCGACGGCGTTGATTTTTATTCTGAGGCCGGCGGCGCTCGCTGCCTCCAGGCCTTCCTTCACCTGCCCGAAGCGGCCCCAGCGGGTGATCGCCTTGAACTTGTCGGCGTCCAGCGTGTCGAGCGAAACGTTAATACGCTTGACGCCTGCCGCGACCAGCTCGTCCGCGTACTTGGCGAGCTGGCTGCCGTTGGTGGTGACGGTGAGCTCGTCGAGCGCCCCGCTCCCGAGGTGACGGCCGAGCGAACGGAACAGCGTCATGATGTCGCGCCGCACCAGCGGCTCGCCGCCGGTCATGCGCAGCTTGCGCACGCCGAGTGCAACGAAGGCGCTGCACAGCCGGTCGAGCTCTTCGAGCGACAGGACCTCGGCCTTGGGCAGGAAGGTCATGTCTTCCGACATGCAGTACACGCAGCGGAAGTCGCAGCGGTCGGTCACCGAAACCCGCAGATAGGTGATGGCGCGTTGGAAGGGGTCGATCAGCGCCGTCATTTCCTCTGCACCTTCCCGAGGCTGCCGTAGCGGCCATTGGGGCCGCATCGATCGTTTCGCCGAGCCATTGCCTGAAGATGGGGCTGCCCCGGCACCGATCAACGCTAACGCGCCGGGCCCCAAAAGGGCAAGGCGCGCACCCAAGGCGCGCGCCTTGCCGCGAGCGGGCTTGGCGGCGGCCGGGCCGGCGCGTAACCTTTGGCCCACTATGGACGAATCGACCGCTCGCCGCTCTGCCCTCGATCGCCCGCTGGCGCGCTTTGGCGCACTCGGCGTGGCTCTGCTGGCGATCCTGGCCCTCGGAATCATGCACCGCGACGACCTTTTTCCGCCGGACGCAGATGAGGTGGCGGCCGACGACCCGGCCGCCAAGTGTATCGCCCAGCGCTGGGGGGAGATCGACAAGCTGGTGGCCGATGGGACGATCGGCGCGCGCCAGGCCGAGGAGTTCAAAGGCCGTGCCGCGGACCTCTGCCGAGGCCAATTCGGCCAGGGTGCCGGCCCGCCGCCGCTTCCCGCTCAGTAACGCTGCGTTAACCACGATGCAAGGGGTAAGGCCTTGAATCGCTTGTGTTCGTAATTTCGGGCGGGTTCGCCACAATTTCGCCGCCTTGCTTAGCTAGTCTGTTCCTCGACAAGCAATTGCGATCCCCACCAAGCGCAACACCGAAAGGCCCCGGCCGGCACCTCCGGGGCCTTTCGTCCGTTTGCGCCGAGTGTTGCGCGGACGGCTTCCGGAGTCGTTCAGACCTTGTAACCGATCCTGAGGCC
>JBOHKJ010000204.1:0-3151 GCA_050728975.1 Kiloniellales bacterium
CTACGGGATTCTCGAGCCCTGGTATCGCAATTTCTTCGAGAACGTCCCCGCGGTGCAGTTCAATCATCGGCTGCTGGCGATGCTGACGCCGCTGCTGGCGGCCGCGCTGGCGATCCTCGGCGCGACCCAGACACTTTCGGTCACTGCCTGGCGGGCCCTGCTGCTGCTGCTGGCAATGGCTCTGGTTCAGGTTGGGCTCGGCATCGCGACCCTGCTGCTGGTGGTGCCGGTTCCGCTCGCCGCCATCCATCAGGCCGGCGCGCTGCTGCTCCTGTCGGCCGCCCTCTGGTCGCTGCATCAATTGCGACCTGGCGGCCCAGTGGCGCCGCCGCGTAGCTAGTGCAGGTCTGGCGGGTTCACGCGGTCGGGCGATTGAGCAGCGTGTCGAAGTAGGCGACGGTGCGCTTCAGGCCGTCTTCCAGCGGTATGGTAGGACGCCAGCCGAGCTTGCTTTCGGCGAGCGCGATGTCCGGCCGGCGCTGCAAGGGATCGTCCTCGGGCAGCGGCTTGTAGATCAGCTTCGACTTCGAGCCGATGAGCGCAATCACCTGCTGGGCGAGCTCGAGGATGGTGAATTCGCGCGGATTGCCGAGATTGACCGGCCCCGTCACCTCGTCGGGCGCGGCCATCAGGCGCATCAGGCCATCGACCAGCTCGTCGACATAGCAGAAGGAGCGGGTCTGCTTGCCTTCGCCGTAGATGGTGATCGGCTCGCCCTTCAGCGCCTGGACGATGAAATTCGAGACTACGCGGCCGTCGCTCGGATGCATGCGCGGGCCATAGGTGTTGAAGATGCGCGCCACGCGGATGCGCAGCCGGTGTTGGCGATAGTAGTCGAAGAACAGCGTCTCGGCACAACGCTTGCCCTCGTCGTAGCAGGCGCGCGGACCGATCGGATTGACGTTGCCGCGATAGCCCTCGGTCTGCGGATGGACCGTCGGGTCGCCGTAAACCTCCGAGGTCGAGGCCTGGAGGATCTTCGCTTTCACCCGCTTGGCCAGTCCCAGCATGTTGATCGCGCCGTGGACCGAGGTTTTGGTCGTCTGCACCGGGTCGAACTGATAGTGGATCGGCGAGGCCGGGCAGGCGAGATTGTAGATCTCGTCGACCTCGGCGTAGAGCGGGAAGGTGACGTCGTGACGCAGCACCTCGAAGTGGGGGTGGCTGAGCAGATGGATAATGTTGTCGCGCGTGCCGGTGAAGTAGTTGTCGACGCAGATCACGTCGGCGTCGCTTTCCAGCAGCCGCTCGCATAGGTGCGAGCCGAGGAAACCGGCGCCGCCGGTCACTAGAATGCGCTTACGTCGTTCCATCGGCCGAGCTGCCCCCCCATGCGGTGCGGCAAGCTAGCATTCATCCCGACCGGAGGCCAAGGGTGGACCGGCCGAGCGCGTCCGAAAAAAACGCTCAAGCGGCGAGGAAGCGGCGGCGGTCTTCGAACAGGACCAACGCGGTCAAGTGGCCGCCATAGCAGGCGCCGGTGTCGATCCCAATCCGGTTCCGGCGGATCTCGGGATCGGGAGCCGGCGTGTGCCCATGGACCACGACCGCGCCATGATCCTCGGTCGACTCGAGAAAGGGTTTGCGAATCCACAGGAGGTCCCGGACAAGCTGCGCTTCGATCGGCAGGCCCGGGCGGATTCCGGCATGAACGAAAAGATAGTCGCCTTCCCGATGGTGGAAAACGAGTCGGCGCAGGAAGGCTTCATGCTCCTCGGGCAACCTCTCGGTCAGGGCATCGCGCAGCGTGGCATGAAAGCTTGCGCCGTCGGGCAGCGCCGCCGGGTCGATGCCGTAGCTGGCGAGCGTGGCGTCGCCGCCGTTCATCAGCCAGGCGCGCAACTCCTCATCGTCGCCGTCGAGGAAATCGAGCAGGAAGGCCTCGTGATTTCCGATCAGGTAGACGCTCTCGAAATCCGGCAATGGCTCGTTCACCAGGATATCCAGAAGATCGCGCGAATCGGGGCCACGGTCGATGTAGTCGCCAAGATAGACCGCCACTCTCCGCACCGCAGGAATCGCTTTCGCGTCCTCCTGAATCTGCTTGTGCAAATCGTAGAGCAGATGTGCGCAGCCATGACTGTCGCCGATGGCGTAGACCAGAGTGCCGTCTGGAACGCGGCGACCACTCGAAGTGGATTGGGAGAAGAGACTGGGTGTCATCGAAAGGAAGCGGTATCCCACCTCAGGGCAGGAGGCCTATCTCTCGGTAGTAGCGCTCGGCTCCCGGATGAAGCGGAATGCCGATACCCTCCAACGCGGTCTCCAGGCGAATGCGCCGGCCTTTCTCGTGGCCGCGGTCGAGCAGAATGCGCGAGTTGTCGTTCCACAGCGCCTTGGTGATCTCGTAGATGAGCTGTTCCGATTGCTCGCTGGACGTCAGCCACTGCGCACCGACCGAAAGCGTCGGGGTCGCACCGATCGACCGATAGGTACCGGGACCGATCATGTCGCTGCCGAAGAAAGGGTAGTCGGCTTGCAACTTGGCGGCCACCTTGTCGTCGATCGGCAACAAGTCGACCAGGCCATCCGCCGCCAGATCGGTGACCGCAGCCACCGGGGCGCCGGCCACCAGGAAGAAGGCGTCCAGCTCGTCCTCGCGCAGCGCATCGGCCGCATCGCCGGCCGGCATGTCGACCGCCTCTAGATCGCGCGGCTCGAGGCCGAAGGCTTTCAAGACCAGCAGGGCGTCGACCCGCGTGCCGGAGCCTTCGACATCGAGCGAGACGCGCTTGCCCGCGAGGTCGGCAGGCCGGGCAATGCCGCTCCCCCTTCGCACCACCAGATGGACGGTCTCGGGATAGAGGTTGGCGATCGCCCGCAGCTTGGTAAGCGGCTCGTTGTCGCGGAAGATGCCCTGCCCGCTGTAGGCCCAATAGGCGACATCGGACTGGCTGAAAGCGGAATCGATGCGCCCGGCTTGGAGCGCCTCCACGTTGGCCACCGAGCCGTGGGTCGCCGTGGCGACCGCGATCAGGCCCGGGACCCCGCAGCTGCCGCCGTCCTTGCAGGGACGGCTGCCCGGCGGATTGCTGATGGCACTGGCAATCATCCCGCCGACCGGGAAATAGGTCCCGGCGGTGGAGGCCGTGCCGATACGGAAGAAATGAATGCCGTCGATATGGTCGGCCAGGGCCCGAGGCAGGAAAGC
>JBOHKJ010000205.1:0-2407 GCA_050728975.1 Kiloniellales bacterium
TGCTCGGCCTCGCGCCGCCGCCACTGGTCCCCTTCGCCGAGATCGAGCCCGGGCTCTCGCCGATGGCGCGCAGCTTCTACGCCGACAGCAAGCGAGTTTCCAACGCGCGCATCAAGGAGGAGCTGGGTATCGCTCTGGCCTATCGCTCCTACCGCGAGGGTCTGAAGGCGATTTTGGAGCAGGAAAGCTAGCCGCCGATCCGGTCCGACAAGGCGGCCACGACCGACAGCATGCGCTCGATATCTTCCGGCCGCGAGAGGCGGTGTTCGCCGCCCCTGACCAGCTCGACGGTGACATCCCGGCTGTCGAGCGCTTCGGCGAGACGCAGCGACGAGCGCCAGGGCACCTCGTCGTCGGACAGCCCGTGGATGAGACGCACCGGACAGGCGAGCGGAATGCGGCGGCGCAGGACCAGCCGCTTGCGTCCGTCCTCGATCAGCTTGAGGGTGATCGGGGTGGCTTGCTCGCCGTAGCGCGACGGCAGCTCGAGGCGGCCGCTCTCGATCAGTCGCGCCTGCTCCTCGGGCAGCAGGCGCTGCCAGATCAGGTCCTCGGTGAAGTCGGGCGCGGCGGCGAGGCCGATCATGGCCGCGATGCGCTCCGGGCGTGCCAACGCCAGCAGCACCATGATCCAGGCGCCCATGGAAGAGCCGATCAGGATCTGCGGTCCCTTGGTCTCGGCATCGAAGACCGCGATCGCGTCCTCGCTCCACAGACCGACGGTTCCCTCCTCGAAGCGGCCTTGCGACAGGCCGTGGCCGCGATAGTCGAAGCGCAGCAGGCCCTGGCCGCGCAAGGCCGCGAACTCGGCCAGGGCACGGGCCTTTTCGCCAGACATGTCGGAGCGGAAGCCGCCCAGGAACACGAGACCGGGTTCGCTGCCGGAAAGCGCGCGATAGGCAATGGAGGGGTCGCCAGCGCGTGCTAGGATCGAGGGCGCCGGTTCGGCGGGCCGTGTGGTGGGGTCCATCGGCTTGCGCTCGGGGCAGGGAGCCGGAAGGGTTTACGGGTGAACGACATTACCATCGTCAGGAAGGCGCGGGAACTCGAACGGCCGCGCGTCCTCCAGGTGCTGCCGGCGCTTGACCGCGGCGGCGCCGAGCGCAGCGCGGTCGACGTCTCGGTGGCGGTGGCTGCCGCCGGCGGCGGCGCGGTAGTGGCGAGCGAAGGCGGACCGCTGGAGCGCGAGCTGCTGCGCGGCGGCGTCCCACACGTGAAATTGCCGCTCGCCTCCAAGAATCCTTTTGTTATGCGCAGCAATGTGCAGCGCCTGGAGCGCCTGATCGCCGAAAAGGAGATCAACATCGTCCACGCGCGCTCGCGTGCACCGGCCTGGAGCGCTTACTACGCGGCGCGAAACCGCAAGGTGCATTTCGTGACCACCTTTCACGGCACCTACAATTTCCGGACCGGCCTGAAGAAGCGCTACAACGCGATCATGGCCAAGGGCGAGCGAGTGATCGCCAATTCCGATTTCATCGCTCAGCATCTGCGCGAGCACTACGAGATCGAGCCGGGCCGGGTGCGAGTCATCCACCGCGGCGTCGACCTGCAGCGTTTCGATCCCGACAACGTCAGCGCCGAGCGGGTGATCCAGCTGGCGCGGCGCTGGCGCCTGCCCGACGGGCTGCCGATCGTCCTGCTGCCGGGGCGCCTGACCCGCTGGACGGGGCAGAGCCTGCTGCTGCAGGCCCTGACCCGGCTGGGGACCCGCGACTACCGGGCAATCCTGGTCGGCAGCGACCAGGGCCGCGAGGCCTACCGGCGCGAGCTGGAGGAAACCATCGACAAGCTCGGCCTGGCAGAGAAGGCCTTCCTGCTCGACAACTGCGACGACATGCCGGCGGCCTACAAGCTGGCCGATGTCGTGGTCTCGGCCTCGACCGATCCCGAGGCCTTCGGCCGGGTGGTGAGCGAAGCCCAGGCCATGGGGCGCCCGGTGGTGGCGGCCGATCACGGCGGGGTGCCGGAGCAGGTGATTCCCGAGGTGACCGCCTTCCTGTTCGAGCCGCGCAGTGCGGAGGCCCTGGCGGCGGCCCTGGAGAAGGCGCTCGACCTCGGCGAGGGCGCGCGCAACAGCCTAGCCGAGGTTGCCATCACCCATGTCCGGGTGAAGTTCGACAAGGAGCGCATGTGCGCGGCCACGCTCGGCATCTACCAGGAGCTGCTGCGCCAGGACGCCTACGCGTTGTGATGCGGCTTCGGTCGAATCGGGACCGACCGCCCCTTCCCTCCGCTTGATCGCGGGCTAGCCAGCCCCTAGATTGCCGCGTCCTAGCTAGGCCAGGAGCGGAAACCCTTGGAAACGCCCGTAAAAGCCGGCAAAGCGATGGTACTGACCCTGCCGGACGGCACGGCCAGGACCTTCGCCGCGTCGACCACCGGCGCCGAGGTGGCGGCCGCGATC
>JBOHKJ010000206.1:0-17350 GCA_050728975.1 Kiloniellales bacterium
GCCCCGGGCGATTGAGGTAGATGGCCGCGCCGCAGCCGAAATCGTGATGCGCACCGTCGTAGGGCAGCAGCTTCTCGTGCGTGCCCCAGCCCATCTCGGCCGGCTGGCAGCCCTCGGAGACGAAGCCGTCGATCGACCAGGTGTTGACGAACTCGCCGACCTTCTTCGGCTTGTTGGAGACCTGGGTGTCGCGCTCGGCGACGTGGATCACCTTGACGCCGAGCGCCTGCATCAGCTTCGCCCAGTCCTCGCGGCTGCTCGGCATTGCGGTCTTGTGGCGGCAGTCGCGGGCGATGTCGAGCAGCGCCTGCTTGACGAAGTGGCTGACCAGGCCCGGATTGGCGCCGTGGGTCAGCACCGCCGTCGGCCCGTTGCCGCTCTTGAGCTTCAAGGCGCTCTCCCGCAGCGCGTAGTTGGAGCGCAGCGAGGGGCTGAGCGAGGTGTCCGTGTAGCCGCCGACCCAGGGCTCGATGCAGGTGTCGAGATAGAGCGCGCCGGCCTCGCGCGCGAGCTCGATCAAGGCCACCGAGGAGACATCGACCGAGAGGTTGAGCAGGAAGTCGCCGGCGCCGAGCCGCGGCTGGAGCTCCGCGTGGCAGTTCTCGCGGGTCAGCGGCCGGGTGATGTGCTCGATGCCGTATTCGCGCGCGACCGGCACGCCGAAGTCGTCCGCTGCGATGACGGTGATCTGTTCCGGCTCGAGTCCGAGATGACGCAGCAACAGCGGCAGCACGCCCTGGCCGATGCTGCCGCAGCCCAGCATCACCAGGCGCTTGTCGAAGCCGACGTAGGTCTTGTGCTGGCTCATCGTGCGTCCCTCCCGCGTGCCGCTCGCGCCGCCAGCGCGGGATCTGCCGCGCGGCCGCCGCTGCATTTACTCGACGCAGCTGGGCGGGCGCAACCGGTAAGGGTCAAAAAACCCCGGCCGGAGCCGGGGGCGGAAGGCGCGCTTTGCGACGCCTTGCGGTCGCAAGCGACGGTCGTATCAGGCGCGCTCGATATGGCACAGCAGGCGCTCGACCCTGCCGCTCTCGCCGGTCAGCGGTAACGCTATCGCCTTGAACGCCATCGTGCCGCTCGTCGAATCGAAGGTTTCGCGACGCTCGACCGGCCGCACACGCCGCGCCGCCTCGCGCGCCAGCGTGGTAAGCCACTGAACCAGCATGGCGGAGATCGTCATGCCGCGATCGTCGGAGAGATCGCCGCCGTTGCTGCCGGTGGCGTACTTGCGCTCGATCTGCACCTGCGCCGTCTCGGGGCGATAACGCAGCAGCATCGCCCCCGGCCAGCGGCGCTCAATCTGGCCGATGTCGAGATCCTGGTAGCTCGGTGCCGGGCGGCCCCGCTTGAGGCGCATCCAGTAGTCCTGGATATCGGTCGCCTCGGCGGCCGAATGGATGACCGGGCGGCGGGCAGCGGGCTGCCCGGCGGTGGTCGGCGCCTGGATTGCGGTGGTGGCAGCAGCGGCCGGTCGCGCGGGTGTCGCGACCGGTCGGCGCGGCTGCGGTCGGCGCCGGATCTGGATCGAAAGCAGCGAGCCGGCGCGGCCGCCGTTTTCGTTCTCGTCGCCCTCGTCGAGGGCGGCGGGCTTTATGTCCTCAAGTCCCGGACCCATCGCTCTCTGTCCCCGGCTGGTTGCCGGCTGCGGCAGGGAGTGCCGCGTCCCCCATTCGCGATGGCAGGACCGCGCCCACGAAGCCGTGCGGCGCGGTTGCCAGAAGCTTGTCGAGCGCCTCGGTCAGCAGCGATTGCTGGCTGCGACGGCTGAAGCTGGAGAGCAGCTTCAGGCGCAGGTGACGCTCCGGATCGAGGCGCAGCGAGACGCGGATCCGATGCGGATGATCGGCCTCCGACGACGGCACGCCCGACCCGGCGTGCGCGGTCCTGGAAAAGCTCGACCTGGACGCGTCGGACTCGCCGTGGCGTGGCGTGCCCTTGGTCTTGAATTGGAATGCATAGGAAAGATCGGTCTGCGGATGTGCGGCCAAGGCCGTGTCGCGCGGCGGCAGATGGCGGTCGATGGGCGCCGGCGCTGCGTCGGCTCCGCTGTGCGGGCGCGACAGCAACGGCGCGCGCTCCGGCAGCTTGCGCTTGCGACCGAGCAGCGCTCCATTGAGACGAGCAACTTTCATTGTATTGCCTTGGGTTATTCATCGGCTCCCGGCTGTCGCCGACGACGGCGTCGTGTCGGCTGCCGCTCCGGGCATGACGTTGTGGCGGAGGTTGCGCGACAGCCGCGAGGAGAGGTATTCCCAGAGCTGCACGATCTCCTGCGACGAGCGTCCGCCCTCGTCCAATTCCATGACGGTGCGGCCGTCGATCATCGAGGCCGCGAAGTCGGTTCGCTGGTGGAGCGTCACCGGCGCCACCGTGCCGTGCTGCGAGAGCGCGATCGCCGCCTCGGCCGTGATGCGCGCGCGCGGCGTGGCGCCGTTGACGACGAAAATCAGCGGCTTGCCGGTCCGCTCCACGATGTCGACCGTGGCGCCAGCGGCGCGCAGGTCGTGCGGCGAGGGGCGGGTCGGGATCACCACCAGGTCGGAAACCTTGATGACCTGCTCGATCGTCGCCGTGATAGCCGGCGGGGTGTCGAAGATCACCAGCGCGATCCCCAGCTCCCGCATCTTCTGCAGGTCCTCGGCGAGGCGCGAGATGAAGGTCTGCGCGAACAGCGGCGTGTCGCCAGGGCGCTCGTTCCACCACTCGGCCAAGCTGCCCTGCGGGTCGGTGTCGATCACCGCGACCGGACCGGCGCCGGCGCGCTCGGCCTGCACGGCGATATGGCCGGCCAAGGTCGTCTTGCCGGAGCCGCCCTTCTGGGACGCAAAGGTTAAGACTTGCATCGACCGCTCTCTCCCACTTGTCACCACGCCCCAATCCGCCGCCACGTCGGCGACCCGCTCGACGCGGTGGAAACCCTTGGATCCCGGCCACAAAGGCCGCATATCGATTGCCGGCCACCTGGGGCCGGTATCGACCGCGATGCTATCGGGCAATCCTTAAGGTCGAATTACCGGGAGCTGGCCGTCATTGGCCGTTACTTACCGCCCGTCCAAATCGACCGAAATGACCGGCAAATACTCGACAAGTATTCGCGGCGGCCACCCCTAAAGCAGGATCGGATCGGATCGAACCGGTCCGATCCGTGAATCCTGCTTCGATTCGACGGGCTGAGCGCGATCTTCGCGGAAAGGCGGAA
The DNA here is from genome assembly GCA_050728975.1 of Kiloniellales bacterium. Taxonomy (GTDB): domain Bacteria; phylum Pseudomonadota; class Alphaproteobacteria; order Kiloniellales; family JBOHKJ01; genus JBOHKJ01. The sequence continues at coordinate 3,200 of JBOHKJ010000206.1, forward strand.
GCGCTTGCCCCGATCTTGCTCTAGGCCCGGGCGGCGGCGCGGGCGGGCTCTTCGCCGGCCGCCTCGGGCACCGTCAGCGCGAGCAGCTGGCGCAACTCCTGGCGCGCCGCGACATGGCCCAGCGTCAGGTCGATCCCGGCTGCCACGGCTGCCGAGCGGGCGCTCGCCTTGCCCTTGGCGGCACCCAGATCGAGCAGGGTCAGCCCGAAGAGGAACAATTCTCGGAAGATCACCCGCTCGCTCAAGCCTGCCAGGGCCTCGAAGCCGAGCGCCGGGGCCAGCTTATCGAGGGCGTCGCCGAGCCGCTGCCGGTTCCTGCTGTCCTGGTTGGCACGCCGGTTGATCACCACGAACCACCTGAGCGAACCGCCGGCAGCGGCTTTCGCGGCACGCGCTTCGGTCACGATCTCGCTGTAGACGCTGGGCCCGAGCAGGCGATGGGTCTCCGGCTCGATCCGCGCCAGCACGTCGAGGTCGATGAAGCTGTCGTTGAGCGGCGTGATCAGGATCTCCGCCTCGCCGTGGGCCGAGCGCGACAGCGCCGTATCGACACCCGGCGTATCGACCACGATGTAGTCGCAGCTCTCGGAGAGCCGTGCGAGCTGGGCGTAGAAGCGCTCGCGCTCGCCGGGCCCCGGCGCGATCGCGGCCACCTCCGGCATCTTGAGATCGCACCGCTTGTCGCTTGTGAAGGCGCGGCGGTTGGCGAGGTAGCGTGACAAGGTGCCCTGCGGCGCGTCGAGGTCGATCGCCGCCACCTGCTTGCCCTCGCTCAGCAATGCCACGATCAGGTGCATCGCAGTCGTCGACTTGCCGCTGCCGCCCTTCACGTTGCCGACGACAATCACCCTGCAACCCGGGCGGCGCGGCGGGATGGCGATCTCGCTCTCGAGCTGGTCGTCGCTCGCCTGCGGCGGCGCGGGCGGTGCTGCGACCGGCTCCTGCGGCGCCGGCGTGGCTTTCGACGAAGCCGCGCCCTCACCGCGTTCCAGATTGGTCTGCAGCAGCCGCACCAGGCTGCGTGCACCTTGGCCCGCGCTGCGGCGCGGGTTCGGCGCGTCGGCGGTCGGGGTATAGGAATCGGCGAAGCTCCAGGCCTGGGCGCCGCCACGCCGCGCCAGCAGCGATGACTTGAGATGCGCCGGCTTGTGCGCTCCGGTGTAGCCCTTGGCGCGCCGCAGCAGCGCCTGAATTCGGGCTATGAACTCGCGCCGTTCGAAGGGCTTGGTGAGGTAGTCGTCGGCGCCGTAGCCGAGGCCGGTTATCTTGTCGTCGGGCTCGGCGCTGCCCGACAGAATCAGCACCGGCGTCTTGACGGAGCAGGCGCGCAGGCCGGCCAGGACAGCGAAGCCGTCCATGTCGGGCAGCGAAAGGTCGAGCAGCAGAACGTCGTGCTCTTCCTTCTGAGCCAGCTCCAGGCCCTCCGCGCCGTCGGTGGCGATGTCGCAGTGGAATCCCTCCTTGCGCAGCAGCAAGGCCGTAGTCTCGCCGAAGGCAGGATCGTCCTCGATCAGCAACACGCGGGCGGCCATGACGATCCTCGGCGGTTTGCGGACTGGCGGGGGATTAGCTCACGACCTCGAGCCAACCGAGCGCCAACGGCAGCTTGGCGGCGAGACGTGAGCGCGCGCGTTCGCGCGCGGCCTCGGCCCGAAGCTCGGCGGGCGAAGGCCCGCGCGGGGGCGCTGCTGGCTTGGGGGCGAGCAGGAAGCTCGGCAAGGGGATCGCCGCCGGCCCGACTCGCTCAATGGTGACCGCACCCGGCGCTGCCGCTGCCGGCGGCGCCTCGACCGCTTCGCCTGCAGGTGGCGTTATGGCTGGCGGCGCGGAACCGATCGCCGATGCGGCGGCTGGAGCAGATCCGGGTCGGAAGGGATCGCCCGGTTGGAATTGCCCGGAAGGCGATCCATCGACCCGGCGAATCTGCTCTGAGCATTGTGCGCTGAACCGGTTCTCGCGGTCGGTTGGCGCCTCGATCGGATTCCAGTCGATCGCGATCCGCTCTAGCGTCTCGGGCGCGGCGGTCGCTTGCATCGCGCGCGTTGGCGCTGACGGCTGCGTTGCGGCCGGTTCGGCAATCGCCGGCATGGCGGCGCGCGGCGCGACCACGCCACCATTCACCTCGATCAGCCGCAGCAGGGCCGAGAGCACCGGCTTCATCTGGCTGTCGAGGGTATCGCGCACGACCCGGGCAATCGCCTCGTGGTCGACCGCGCCGCCCTGGATAAAGAGCTCGCGCTGTGCTGGAGCGCCATCGGGCTTGCGCTCGAGCGTCGAGCTTTGCAGGCGCATCACCTCTTCCATCACGATCAGGAGGCGCTCGTTCATGCGCGCCAGGCGCTCGACCTCGCGTCCGCGCGGATCGCTGGCGGCTCTGTGCGCTGGAGAATCGACGCTGGCCGCCCGGTCCAGCAGGCGCACGGTTCCGCGTCCGCTGACCTCGATCTCGTCGCTTTCCCGCTTCAGCGCGTCGTACCAGTGGTCGGCCAAGGTTCGCGAGGTCCTCAATCGTCGCCCCGCCGGTCCGATCGTGGGCCGGCCATCGGTTAACGACGGGCGGCGCCTCGGGGAGGGAGGTTCCGTTATCGCGCTCGGAGCTTAAAATTGATCTAACGGCGGTTTTCGGGCAGGGATGGGGCCGGCTGGCGGGCCGATTCGCACCCGCCGCTAGGCCTGGATTAAGGTTAAGATCGGACGGCCGCGACGACCGAAGGGGAATGGGGCGGCGATGACGTTGGGACTCTACGAGGATCGCGCCCGGCGCCGGCGCAAGCGTCGCTGGACGGCGTTCAAGTGGCTGGCCACCCTGGGCGTGCTGGTGGCCCTCGGCGTTCTCGCCTATCGCACCGGAACGACACTCGCCGAGCGCCGGGTAGTGGCGCTGGAGGAAGAGCTGGCCGCCCGCGAGGCCGAGGTGACCGAGCTGCAGACCACCGTCGCCAACCTGCGTGGCGAGGTGACGGCGGCGCGCGAGCGCCTGGCCGAGGCCGAGCAGCGCTATCGGCGCGACGTCCCGACCGGCGACCTCGCCGCGCTGTCGGACCTGATAGGTCAGAGGCTTGCCGAGGGAATCGCGCCCGACCGTCTGGAATTTCTCATTGCCTCGGCGCAAAACGAGCGCGAGTGCGATGACGAACCGCAGGTCAAGCGCTTCATAGTCCGCACCCCGCTCTATGCCGGCGGCGACGATTCCGTGAGCTTCGCCAACAACGCCATCACGGTCACCGCGTCCGGCGCCTCGGCCACCGATCCGGAGGGCCGCCAGGAGGCTTGGTACGACGTCGGCAAGCCGATTACCGCCCATTTCACGCTGATCGGCGGGCGCACCGCCGAGGCCAGCGGGCGTCTGCCGCTGCACCATTCGGTGGTGGTCGGCGACCGCGAACACCGCTTCACTCTGGTCCCCGGTGACCGCGGCTTCGTGCAGATCAGCGGCGACAGCTGCAGCTATCCCTGAGACGAGCCGCGCGGCGCCCGGACTATTCGGGTACAACTGCGGGGCCTGGGAAAAATGGAGAAGAAGTAATGGCGAAGGTATTGTCCAGTCTCGTAGCCCTGCTGACGCTCCTGGCGCTTGCCGTGCCGGCTGCCGCCCAGTCGGCGGATGCTCCGCTAAAGCCGGTGAGCGCGGTCAGGGTCGAGGTGCGCGGTCTGAGCGAGGCCAGCGGCGCCTGCGGCCTCGAAGCCGGGCGCATAAATTCCGAGTTCACCCAGTCGGCGATCGAGGCCGGTTTGGGTATCTCCGGAACGTCGCCCTATCTGCTGTCCTTGTTGGCCACCAGCGTGGTCTATCTGGAGGAACACTGTGTCACCAGCCTCACCGCCGAGGTGATCCTGAGCGGCCGCTACAACGATCCGGTGAGCGGACGCCCGGGCTACGGCACAATTCGGCTGTGGACCACCGCCGGGCTTATCGCCTCGACCCGGGACGACCATGCCCGTCTGGTCTACCTGGGCTACCGCGACCTCGGGCGCGGCCTCGCCGACGACTGGCGCAGCGACCGGGCCGCTGCCTCGCCGATTCCAGCCGATCAATAGGGAGCCCGCTGACCCTGCCCTCGCTTCCCTGGGCCTCGCTTCCCTGCCGGTCAGGGTAAAGCGGTGGCGGCGTGAGGGGATAGCAATGGCCTGGCAAATAATCGGAAATATGGTTAAAATAAGACAGTAAGATTTCTATGGTTGCCGCAAGTCGACTCTGAAAAAGACCGGTATTTTCTTGACATTTATTTCCGATTGGTCTAGTCTTTTGCACGTAGGGGCGGCCTTTCCTCCACTATTCACCGAGCGCAGCGGTTCTGGCAGGGACCTCGGAAAAACAGCCGCCCCACGGCAGGAACGCAATCGGCTTCATCGCGTTGGACGAGGTCTAGAGAGCTTCCCCTGGCCCAGCTTCCGAGCGGCCAGGTTCGTCCGGCCCCCAATTGCCGGACGATGAAGCGCCGGAAGGGTTCCCCCAACCGTCCTCCGGCAAAACGGCACCCCGGCCCTCCCCCCAGGGCCGGGGTTTCGTTTTTTTGGGCTCCGGCCCTTGCGGCAATGCAGCGAAACGGTTGCAGGAGCAGCCGACCTTGGGCCAAAGTCGCGACCTTGCCGGGCAGCGCGCGCTCCAGGCAGTTCGCAGGACACGGCCGCCATGGATCGCGAGAGCAAGGATCGCAGCAATTTCCGACCGCGGTTGCGCACTCAGCTGGTGCGCGGCGGCCTGGCGCGCAGCCATTTCAACGAGACCGCCGAGGCGCTCTATCTCACCTCCGGCTACGTCTACGAGAGCGCCGAGGAGGCTGAGGCTTCCTTCAAGGGCGAGAAGCAGCGTTTCGTCTATTCGCGCTACGCCAATCCCACCGTCGCCATGTTCGAGAACCGGCTGCGCCTGATCGAGGGCGCCGAGGCCTGTCGCGGCACGGCCAGCGGCATGGCTGCGGTCTTCGCCTCGCTGATGGCGTTGTTGCGCGCCGGCCAGCGGATCGTCGCCTCGCGGGCGCTGTTCGGCTCCTGCCAGTTCATCGTGCAGGAGTTGCTGCCGCGTTACGGCATCGAAAGCGAGCTGGTGGACGGCACCGATCTCGCGGCCTGGGAAAAGGCGCTCGCCAAGGGCGCGAAAGCCGTATTCGTCGAAACGCCGGCCAACCCGACGCTGGAGCTCGTCGACATCGCGGCGGTTGCCAAGCTGACGCACGCGGCGGGTGCGCGCCTGGTGGTCGACAACGTCTTCGCCACCCCGTTGCTGCAGAAGCCGCTCGAGCTGGGCGCAGACGTGGTGGTCTATTCGGCGACCAAGCACATCGACGGCCAGGGCCGCACGCTGGGCGGCGCGATCCTGGGAACGCAGAGGTTCATCGACGAGGACCTGACGCCGCTCTACCGACACACCGGCCCCTCGCTCTCGCCCTTCAACGCCTGGGTTCTGCTGAAGGGCCTGGAGACGCTGGAGCTGCGCGTCGCCCGCCACTGCGAGTCCGCCCTGGAGCTCGCCGGTTTCCTCGAAGCGCGCAAGGACGTGAGCCGCGTGCTCTACCCCGGCCTCGACAGCCATCCCCAAGCCGCCCTGGCGCGGCGCCAGATGAATGGTGGCAGCACGCTCATCGCCTTCGACCTGCCGGGCGGCAAGGCGCGCGCCTTCCGCTTTATGAACGCGCTCCGGCTGATCGACATTTCCAACAATCTGGGCGACGCCAAGAGCCTGATCACCCATCCTGCGACAACGACCCACCAACGCCTGAAGCCCGAGGAGCGGGCCGCACTCGGCATCGGTGACGGCCTGCTGCGCCTTTCGGTCGGCCTCGAAGACCTCGACGACCTGAAAGAAGATCTGGCGGCCGCGCTTACCGCCTGATGTCCGCCGGCGAAGCGACGAGCGATCAGGAGAGGGTGCTGGCCTTCCTCGCCGATCCGGCCACCCATGGTGGCGCCGCGGTCCAGCGCATCGACACCCACGGCGCCATCGTGTTCCTCGCAGGCGACCGCGCCTACAAGGTGAAACGTGCGGTCTCCTTTCCCTACATGGATTTCTCGACCCTGGAGAGGCGCGCCGACGCCTGTCGGCGCGAAGTCACGCTCAACCGCCGTACCGCGCCCGAGCTCTATCTCGGCACCGCGCAGGTGACCCGCGAAGCCGACGGGAGGCTGGCGCTCGTCGGCCCCGGCGTCGAGCCCGAGGGCGATGCCGTCGAATGGCTGGTCGTGATGCGCCGCTTCGAGCGCGACGCCACCTTCGATCATCTCGCCGAGGCCGGTCGCTTGACGCCGGAGCTGCTGGATGCAGTCGCCGATGCGGTCGCCGCCTTCCACGAGACCGCGGAGGTCTGCGGGCGCGCCGACGAACAAAGCGGCGGTCTTGCCGGCCTGAAGGCGGTGATCGAGGAGAATAACGCCGAGCTTGCCGAGTGTCCGGAACTTTTTCCTGCGGCACGCCTCGCCGCTTTCGATGCCGTTTGCGAGGCTGCGCTCGGTCTTGTCGGCCCGTTGCTGGAGCGCCGCCTCGACCAAGGCCTGGTGCGCCACTGCCACGGCGATCTCCATCTCCGCAACCTGGTGCTGCTGGAAGGCAGGCCGCGGCTCTTCGACTGCATCGAGTTCAGCGACTTCTTCGCCCGCATCGATCTGCTCTACGACGTCGCCTATCTCCTGATGGATCTCGATCTGCGCGGGCTGCGCGAGGAGGCCAATCGTCTTTTCAACCGCTACCTCTTGCGGCGCCCCGCGCTGGAGGACTTGGCGGCGCTGCCGCTGTTTCTTGCCACCCGGGCGGTGATCCGCGCCAAGGTCGGCGCCGCTGCGGCGAAGGCCCAGCGCTCGCCCGACAAGCGCCGCCGCGAGAAGCGTGCCGCGCGCGACTACTTCGCCGCCGCCGAGCGCTATCTCGCACCGCCTCCGCCCTGCTTGGTTGCGGTCGGTGGCCTCTCCGGCAGCGGCAAGTCGACCCTCGCTCAGCGCCTGGCGCCGCTCGTCGGTGCCGCGCCGGGCGCGGTCCTGCTGCGCAGCGACGTGCTGCGCAAGACGCTCGTCGGCGTCGATCCGCTGGCGCCTCTACCTGAGAGCGCCTACCGCGCCGAGACGACGGCACAGGTCTATGCCGCGCTGCTGGAGCGCGCCGCTCGCTCGCTCGCGGCCGGCCATGCCGTGGTGCTCGACGCCGTCCACGCGCGGAAAGCGGAGCGCGATGCCGTCGATGCGCTCGCCAGGCGACTGGCCGTTCCCCACTGCGCGTTCTGGCTGGAGGCTCCTGGCCCGCTGCTGGAGCAGCGGGTCACCACGCGCCGGGCCGATGCGTCCGACGCCACCGTCGCGGTGGTGCGCCGCCAGATGAGCTACGATATGGGAACGATCCGTTGGCAGCCTTTGGACGCGAGCGTCGGCCGGGAAAAGCTGTTCGCTGCGTCGCGCGATGCCTTGGGCGAATTGGCGACGGGTGGGAAAAGCGCGTGAGCGAGGTCCTGATCGTCACCCTGCCGTTCTTCGCGGTCGTCGCCTGCGGCTATCTCGCCGGGCGATTCGATGTCCTCTCGGCGGCGGCGCTCGATGGCCTCAACGCTTTCGTATACTACTTCGCGCTCCCGGCGCTGCTGTTCCGGGTCTTCGCGCTGCGGCCGCTCCAGGAGATCTTGGAGTGGTCATTTCTCGGCGCTTATGTGGCGGGTGCGCTGCCCCTCTTCGTCGGCTCGGCGGTGATCTGCCGCCTCTGGTTTCGGGTCGGCTTCGCCTCAACGGTGCTCCACGGGCTCGGCTCCGGCTACGGCAACGTCGGCTACCTCGCCATTCCGCTCGCCGTCGGCGTCTATGGCGAGGCGGCAGCGCTGCCGGCCGCGCTGGTGCTTTTCGCCGACCTCATGTTCTTCGTCACGCTCGCCATCTTCCTGATCGAGCTCAGCCGCGGCGCCCGCGAGCAGGGCGCGCGGGCCTTGCTCTCGGTGGTGCCGACGGTGCTGCTCAACCCCTTTCTGCTGGCGATCCTGGTGGGTCTCGCGGTCTCGGCGAGCGGCTTCGGACTGGCGCGCCCGCTCGACGGCTTCCTGGTTCTGCTGGGGGCGGCGGCCAGCCCCTGCGCGCTCTTCGCGCTCGGCGCCTCGCTGGTCGGGCGCAACGTCGCCGGCGACCTGCGGGCGGTTGCCGTGATGCTGGTCCTGAAGCTGCTGGTCATGCCGCCGCTGGTCTGGCTGTCGATGACCGAGGTCTTCGCGGTGCCGCGGTCCTGGGCCGTGGTGGCGACGCTCGCGGCGGCGATGCCGCTCGCCAGCACCACCTTCGTGCTTGCGCAGCGCTACGACATCAATCCGCGCCGCTTCTCGACCGCGGTCCTGATCTCGACCGCGCTCTCGGTGGTGACCGTGCCGCTGGTGGTCGCTTTGACCGGCGGCTAGCTCGCGCTGGCGATGCGGGCCAGCTTGTCCTCGATGATGCTCATCAGCCGCTCGAAGCCCTGGTTGTCGATCACGGCCGTGTACTCCGAGCGCTTCATCGCCAGCTCGCTGATCTTGGCGTCGAGATAGACGTCGACGATCCGCCAGGTCTCGCCGTCCTTGTGCAGCAGGTAGTTGATCGCCACCGCCTCGCCGTCGTTCTTCACGATCTTGTTGTCGACCAGCACCGTCTCGCGCGGGCCGGGTTTTTCGCCCTGGATCTCGAAGCGCTCGCCGCTGAAGCCGTCGAAGCGGTCGGCGAAGGTGGCGATCGACAGCCTGGCGAAGCCCTCGACCAGCTGGCTCTTTTCGGCCGCGCTTAGCTCGTTCCAATGGCTGCCGACCGAGATGCGGGCCATGGTCCGGAAGTCGAAGGCTTCCGACAGCACCGGGGCCAGCTTGTCGTAGCGCCCCTGGTAGCCGAGCGTCTTGGCCTCCTTCATGGCGCCAATCAGGACCTCGTTGACTCGCGAGACCTGATCGCTTGGCTCCTCGGCGAGCGCCGGCGGCGTCAGAAGGACGAGAGCCAGAAGAGCGGCGGCGAGTTGGCGCATGAGGGGTTGCTCCGAATGCCGATGAAGGAGAGCGGCGAGCCGTCCTCCTCTTCGTGGTACGCGCCGAGGCTAGCAGATCGTCCCCGCGCTGTCGCCTTTGCGGCCCTCCGGCCTCGCGATTGCGACCGCTCTGGCAGCGTGATACCAAGCGCCGTTTCCGGCAGGGGCCGGCGATTTTCTTCGCTCAAGACGGGGATCGGGCTATGCGTGGCGGAATCGCGTGGGCGCGACGGGGCGGATGGCGGCCGGGGCGCCGGCCATGAGGGTGGCGATTCTCGGCGCCGGCGTGGGGAGGCGCCTCAATCTCGACGACACGCCGCCCAAGGTGCTGCTGCGCTTCGGCGAGCGGTCGCTGCTGGAGCGCCATCTGCGCATCCTGACCGCCCTGGGCGTCACGCGGATCGACCTGGCGGTCGGCTATCGCGCCGAGCAGGTCGAGGCGGAGATCGCCCGGCTCGGGGCCGAGCACCTCGTCACCACCCACTTCAATCCCGACTTCGAGCGCGGCGCCATCGTCTCGCTCCATCGCCTGGCGCCGGTCTTCACCTCGGGCGACCCGGTGCTCTTCATGGACGGCGACGTGCTTTACGATCAGCGGCTGCTGGCCGGCCTGGCCGACGGGCGCGGCAGCGCCTTCCTGATGGACCGCACGACCGAGGAGGGCGACGACCCGGTGAAGCTCTGCTTCGCCGGCGACACGCTGGTCGATTTCCACAAGCGGCCCAAGGTGGCGCACGACTGGTGGGGCGAGTGGATCGGCTTCGCCCGCTTTGCGTCCGACGAGGCCGCAGCGATCGCCGCCGCCGCCGCGCGCTATGTGAAAGGCGGGCGGCTCGACGAGATCTACGAAGAGGCGATCCGCGACGTGGTGCTCGAGCGCCCGCACGGCACCTTCGGAGTGCGCGACGTGACCGGCCTGCCGTGGGTCGAGATCGACTTTCCCGAGGATCTGGCGCGCGCCCGCGACGAGATCCTCCCTAAGCTCCTGCCGCTGCCGAAGTAGGCGCGGGACCGCCTTCGCCTTCGGCGGCCGGCGCGCGCTAGACTGTCGTTCATGACCACGCTCGTCACCGGGGCCAGCGGCTTTCTCGGCTCGGCTGTCGCCCGCGCGCTGATCGCCCGTGGCGAGCGGCCGCGCCTGCTGCTGCGTGCCGGCTCGTCCCGTGCCAACGTGGAGGGTCTGGCTGCCGATCCGGTGGTAGGCGATCTCGGCGATCCGGCCTCGCTCGCCCGCGCGGTCGAGGGTTGCGAGGCGCTGTTCCACGTCGCCGCCGACTATCGGCTCTGGGCGCGCGAGCCGAGCGCGCTCTACGTCACCAACGTCTCGGGGACGCGCAACCTGATGACGGCGGCCGGCGAGGCGGGCGTGGTGCGCATCGTCTACACCAGCAGCGTCGCGGTGCTGGGGCTGACGCCCGACCGCTCGCCCGCCGACGAGAAGACGCCGGTGTCGCTCGCCGACATGGTCGGCGACTACAAGCGCTCCAAGTTTCTGGCCGAGGTCGCGGTCAGGGAGATGATCGCCTTTCACGGGCTCCCCGCGGTGATCGTCAATCCCTCGACCCCGGTCGGTCCGCGCGACATCCGGCCGACGCCGACCGGCCGCCTGGTGGTGGAAGCCGCCCGCGGCCGCATGCCGGCCTTCGTCGACACCGGCCTGAACGTCGCCCACGTCGACGATGTCGCCGCCGGTCATCTCCTGGCATTCGAGCGCGGGGCGATCGGCGAGCGCTACATCCTCGGCGGCGAGAACCTGGCGCTCGCCGAGATTCTGGCAGCGATCGCCCGCCTCGCCGGCCGCCGTCCGCCGGCCGTCAGGCTGCCGATCGCTCCGCTCGTTCCGGTGGCCCTCGCTGCCGAGGCTCTGGCCAAATGGGGTCTCGTCGGCGAGCCTTTCGTCACCCGCGACGGCCTCAAGCTGGCGCGGAAGCACATGTTCTTCACTGCGGCCAAGGCCGAGCGGACGCTCGGCTACCGTGCCCGGCCCGCCGAGGCGGCGCTCGCCGATGCGGTCAAGTGGTTCCGCGACAAGGGATATTTGACCTAGCGCCGGGCCGGGGTCACACTCCTGTACTGCACTGGCGACGAGCCGGCGCTTCGGTTAGTCTGGCCGCCAAGAGCCGCTTCGCGGCGCGTTTTTTTATCGGGGTTTCGACGTGGCAGTACCGCTGAGACAGCAGATCAGGGTCGGCGCCTACATCCTCAAGCAGCGCCTGGCCCGCCGGCAGCGTTATCCGCTGGTGCTGATGCTGGAGCCGCTGTTCCGCTGCAATCTCGCCTGTCCAGGCTGCGGCAAGATCGACTATCCCGACGAGATCCTGAATCGCCGCCTCTCGGTTGCCGACTGTATCGAGGCGGTCGAGGATTGCGGCGCGCCGATCGTCTCGATCCCCGGCGGCGAGCCGCTGCTCCACAAAGAGATCGGCGAGATCGTCGCCGAACTGGTGGCGCGCAAGCGCTTCGTCTACCTCTGCACCAACGCGCTGTTGCTGGAGAAGAAGCTCCACCTCTTCGAGCCCAGCCCCTATCTCACCTTCTCGATCCACCTCGACGGCTTGGAGGAGGAGCATGATCGCGCGGTCGACCGGAAGGGCGTCTTCGCCCGTGCGGTCGCCGCTATCGAGGCGGTCAAGGCGAAGGGCTTCCGCGTCAACGTCAACTGCACACTCTTCAACAACGCCGAGCCCGAGCGTGTCGCGGCCTTCTTCGACTTCGTGCGCGACCTCGGCGTCGAGGGCATCACCGTATCGCCGGGCTATGCCTACGAGCGCGCGCCCGATCAGCAGCATTTCCTCGATCGCCTGGATACCAAGAGGCTGTTCCGCGATCTGCTGCGGCGCGGCCGCGGGCGCAAGTGGGTCTTCAGCCAGTCGAGCCTGTTCCTCGATTTCCTGGCTGGCAATCAAGACTACCGCTGCACCCCCTGGGGCAATCCGACACGCAACGTCTTCGGTTGGCAGCGCCCCTGCTACCTGCTGAACGAGGGCTATGCCAGAACCTTCTCCGCGCTGATGGAAGAAACCGACTGGGACTCCTACGGCACGGGTAACTACGAAAAGTGCGCCAACTGCATGGTTCACTGCGGCTACGAGCCGACTGCCGTCAACGACACGCTGAAGCGTCCCTTGAGGGCGCTGAAGGTCGCACTCTTCGGAGTCGAGACCGAAGCGCCGATGGCGCCGGAGATCCCGCTCGCCCGCCAGCGTCCGGCCGAGTTCGTCTTCGATCGCCTGGTGGCGGGTGCCGTTACCGAGAAGACCGCAGCCAAAACCGACTCAGCGAAGATCGCTGCCGCCGAGTAGCGGCGGCAATCCCGCCAGCGCCTTGAGGCTGTCGCAGGCCCGCCAGGTGGCGCGCCCGAGCGCGATCACCGCGCCGAGATCGCCGGGCCGTCGCGCCAGCGCACGCAGCAGAGCGAGCGGCTTGAGATTGCCGAAGGCGTCGAAGCCGGCGAGCGCGGTGGCGCAGAGATCGCTCTCCGCCGGATCGGCGACCGTGCGCACTGCCAGGAACGGCAGACCGCGCGCCACAGCGACACTGCCGACCGCGTGGCTCTCCATGTCGACAGCGATTGCGCCGAGGCGGGCATAAAGCGCGATCTTCTCGTCGGCGGCGGCGACGATGATGTCGCCGGTGACCGTGCGCCCCTCGCTGACCTGCAAGCCGGCCCGTACCGCCGCCGTCGCGAGCGCGCTCCGCCAGGCTGTCGTGGTCTCGAGCCGCTCGCCGCCGCCGGTCACCATCTCCGCCGGCAGCACCAGATGCCCGGGACGCAGGCGCGGATCGAGCCCGCCGCAGATGCCGAGCGAGATCAGCGCGGTGGCACCCTGAGCCGCCAGCATCTCGGCGGCCTGCCGGGCGCGCACCGGGCCCATGCCGGAAACCGTCAGCCTGAGGCGTGGATCGCCGGCGAGCGCGTCGAGACAGCGCGCTTCGAGCGGCAGCGCCGCCACCACGCCGACGCTCGCCGCCGTCATGGCGGGCTCAGAGGCCGTAGCGCACGCGCTTGAGGCCGGCGCGCTTCATGTTGCGATAGCGGGCGAGCGCCCAGAGCGGAAAGTAGGCGCCGTAGCCGTGATACTTGAGATAGAACACCCGCTGAAAGCCGACGCCGGTGTAATGCGCCTCGCGCCAGCACACGCCGTCGCGCGGCGCGGCCAGCAGGTAGGCAATGCCGCGTTGCACCGCTTCACTCTCGATCTCGCCCGCCGCCATGAGCCCCAGCAGCGCCCACGCGGTCTGCGAGGGCGTCGAGGCTTTCGCCTCGCCACGCCGCTCGCTCCAGTAGGTGGAGCAGTCCTCGCCCCAGCCGCCGTCGTCACGCTGGAAAGCCTTGAGCCAGGCGACGGCCTCGCGGACGTGCGGGGCCTCCATGTCTTCGCCGCAGGCCGCGAAGGCGGCCAGCGCCGACCAGGTGCCGTAGACGTAGTTGACGCCCCAGCGGCCGTACCAGGAGCCGTCGGCTTCCTGCTCTCTGCGCAGATAGGCGAGCCCACGCTCGACCGCCGGATGGTCGCGGCGATAGCCGAGCTGCGCCAGCATCGAGAGGCAGCGCGCCGAAACGTCGACGGTCGGCGGGTCGAGCAGCGCGCCGTGGTCGGCAAAGGGGATGTAGTTGAGGTAGTGGTGCGTGTTGTCGGCGTCGAAGGCGCCCCAGCCGCCGTTCCGGCTCTGCATCGCCAGCACCCAGTCCTCGGCGCGCTTGACCGCCGGTCTGGTGCGCGGAATGGCGGCGCGCTCCAGCGCAGCCACCACCACCGCGGTGTCGTCGACGTCGGGGTAGTAGTCGTTGCGGTACTGGAATGCCCAGCCGCCCGGCGGCGTTTCGGGTCGGCGCCAGGTCCAGTCGCCGGCCCGCTCGGTCACCTCGCGCTCCAGCAGCCAGTCGGCGGCGCGCAACAACGCCTGATGCTTGCCGTCGAGTCCCGCCTCCAGCAGCGCGTGATAGGCAAGACAGGTATCCCAGACCGGCGAGAGGCAGGGCTGGCAATAGGTCTCGCCGTCGGCGCGCTGCAGCAGCAGCTTCTCGACCGAGCGCCTGGCCAAGACGACATCGGGGTCGCGCTCCGGCAGGCCGAGCGCGTGGAAGGCCATCACCGCGTTTGCCATCGCCGGGAAGATACCGCCCAGTCCGTCATCGCCATTGAGGCGCGGGCGGATGAAAGCCAGCGCCGCCTCGATCGCGCGGGCGCGACGCTTGC
>JBOHKJ010000207.1:0-2630 GCA_050728975.1 Kiloniellales bacterium
CGTCAGACGCGCGCCGACCAGCTGGGCACCGGCGAGGCGGTGGCCGCCCAAATCGAGATTGCAGGCGTCCTTGAAATTGATCGAGAGCCGCTTGCCGCCGCTGTGGCCGTCGACGAAGATTTCGTGCAGCTCGATGGCGCCTCTGAGCGCGACCTGATTGATGCGCTCGGGCTCGCCGTCCTGGCGATCGGTCGCTCGGTTGGGGCTGCGGGCCATCACGGGATCTTGCGACGGCGGCCGCCGGCCCACCGCGGGGAAGCTCGACCGCGCGCGCTCAGTAGCAGGAGAGCGGCAAGAGGTCGGCGAGCGCGAAGGCCTCTTTCTCGCTGCGGGGCTGAAAAGAGATTCCGACAGCATCGCTGCTGCCCCAGGCGACATGACCCTCCAGCTCCAGAACCTTGCTGAGCTTCAGCCGGATACCGGTTTGCTGCGACGGTGGGCTGGAAAGGTGCAGCTTGGCGCCGCCCCAGGACAGGTCGAAGACGTGACAGGCGCAATTCCGCTCGCCATAGGTCAGCTCGCCCCGCATCAGCATCTTGGCGCGCTTGCGGCTGCGTCGCTCGACCGGCGGCCGCAGTGCGCCGTCGTCTTCGGCAGGGAGGGGAAGAGCTTCGGCCATGGCGGCTCACTTCTGATCGGGGTGGAGCGACAGGGAAAGGCACTGCAGCACGTGCTCGAGCTCCGATTCCGCCACCACGAACTCGATGCCCAGGAAATTGCCGGACTGCCACATGCAGCGTGCCTTGAAGCTCCCGGCGCGCGGGTGGACGACTTCAAGCTCGTCGACGTCCGGCGCTTCTTCGAGGAACTGCAGTTTCACTCCCCCGAAACAGAGGTCGTCGACGCGGCAGGGGTAGTCACGCCCGGCGACCTTGGCGGTCACGGTCGTATCTGCGGCGATCTCATGGCGATTCCAGCGCCGCCGCTCGGCACCGGCCTTGCTCTTGGTTGCGTTCGATTGCGGCATATCCGCGCGCTTTGCTGCTCGTCGGGGTGCAGCAGGCATTCTGGCGTCACTCCGTTAACGAAGTTTAAACGACCAGAAGCCGCGGAATCCGCGGTGTTCCGTCCGTCCGCCGCTTTCTATCGGCTTCAGACGCGGGGGCCCTTGCGCTCGATCAGACCGTGCGGTCCCACCAGGTGATTGGCGAGCGTCCGCTCGGCGTGGGTGAGGCGCCAGGACAGCATCGTCTGCGCCGCCTCCGCCATATCTTCCCGATGGGCCGGGTCGGCGGCCAGATTGCGGGTTTCGCCGGGATCGGCCTGGAGATCGAACAGCAGCGGCGGCAGCGCGGCGAAGTGGACGTACTTGAACCGCCTCCCACGCAGGACCGCCAGGTTGCATTGGTCGCTCGACAGGCCGAAATGCCGCTCGGCGGCCAGCGTCGCCGGCTCGCGGAAGTCGAATTCCCAGTGCGCCTCGCGGCGCCAATTGCGCGGGGTCCCGCCTCTCAGCAGCGGCAGCAGCGAGGCGCCGTCGCAGGCGGCCGGCACCTCGCGGCCCAGCCAGTCGAGGATCGTCGGCATGACGTCGATCGCCTCGGTGAAGGCCGCGACTCGGTGCCCGCAGGCCGCCCGCCCTTCCGGGCTCGGGTCGCGAACGATCAGCGGGATGTGGAACGCCTGATCGAAGTAGCCTTCCTTGCCCCACAGCCAGTGGTCGCCCAGCAGCTCGCCATGGTCGACGGTGAAGACAATCAGCGTGCGCTCGTAGAGGCCGCGCGCCTTGAGATAGGCGACGAGGCGGCCGATCTGGGCGTCGACCTCGGTGATGAGACCGTAGTAGGTGGCGCGCAGCGCGGCGATCGCGCGATCGGAAAGCGCCTGCAGGTCGCGCTGCTCGCCCATCATATATCCCGGCTTGCGCTGCCGCTCGAAGAGGTAGTCGAGGTAGGGATGCTGCGCCGCCTCGTCCTCTACCGTGGCGAGCCGTCGCGGCGGCGGAACGTCGTCGAGCGCATAGAGCCCGTTGTAGGGCTCGGGGGCGATCAGCGGCGGATGCGGGCGCAGGAAGACCGCGTGGACGAACCAGGGCGTCTCGCCCTGCCGGTCCAGGTAGTCGATCACCCGCTCGGCGAGAAAGGCGCTATCGCTGTCTTCGGCGCGATAAAGCGGTTTCGGGCGTGCGCTGCCGTCGGGCGCCGTGCTTTTTCCGACCGGCTTGTAAACGTCGAGCGCCCGCTCCGGGAGAGTGTAGCCCTTGGCGGCGAGCGACTCTCGCCAGCGATCCATCGATTCCGGAAGCTGGCAGCCGACCGAGAAGCCGGGTAGCACGCCCTCGTAGGTCAGGAGGCGCGGATCGTCGGCCGCGAGCCCGCGCGGGTCTGGGCTGGTGTCGCTGTAGCCGAACAGCATCGGCTCGTAGCCGGCCTTGCGCACCTCCAGCGCGACGTTGCTGTGGCGCGCGTCGAGCGGCGTGCCATTGCGTCCCGAGCGGTGGTTCATCAGATAGAGCCCGGTCAGCAGGCTGGCGCGCGCGGGGCCGCAGGGGGTGCACTGGGTGAAGTGACGCTCGAAGAGAACGCCCTCGGCCGCCAGGGCGTCGAGGTGCGGCGTCCTGACCAGCGGATGGCCGCGTGCCGAGAGGCACTCCGCTCGCCATTGGTCGGCGGAAATGAAAAGCACGCAGT